>ONIJ01000113.1 GCA_900317875.1 uncultured Eubacteriales bacterium | reverse complement strand
CCCGTCATAGCGCTTTGTGAGGATCTCCTGGTACTCGTCGAGCTCGTATGGCTCGCCCGCGAGCAGGATCTTGTTGAAATCGAATTTGATTTCGGAAACAAAGTCGTCAACAACAACCATCTCGGTTTTTAATACGTCCTTTTCAATATCGGTGTAGTCGTTATGCTTGTTGTTGGCATAGATTTTCTTGTCGTCAAAGGTGATGACAGTGATGTTTGAATCCTGAAGCACGCTGATAATATCGGGAAGATATTCGCGCGGAAACAGCTTGGTTACGATCGTTCGGTCGGTTGCGCATTCGATGATTTTACCGCCGTTGAATGACATAATGTAGCCGCCGTAGCTGTCAAGCCGCAGGTCGCGTGCGATCGGATACACACCCAGCGGATGCCGTCCCGATGCGAGGATAATCTTTTTTCCCTGCGCCTGCGCCTCCAAAAGCGCGTAGCGTGTGCGCGGCAGGATTTCCTTCCGCGAATTGGTGAGAGTTCCGTCAATGTCGAGCGCGATAAGCTTGTAATCCATATTACCTCTCCAAAGTAACAAATTACACATCAATCACCCATATTATAGCATATTCTTCTCAAAATTGCAACCGCCGGCCGCAAAGGGCAATCATCATTCGGAGAAATCGGATTTTCATAAAGCAGGCAATAACTGCGTGTCAAAGCGCATAAACGCAATCAGGCAGCCTGTAAGCTCACTGCTCCAAGCTGCCTGAATTACTCGCCCGGGCATTCGGCCTGAGCAAGCTGATATTTTTTCAAATCGACATATCCGTCCCTGACCTCAACGCCCTCGGCTTCGAGCAGCCTGCGCTGCTCGTCCTCTCCCCCGAAGGCAAACGCCGGAGCGAGCCGCCCCTTTGCGTTCACTACGCGGTGGCAGGGAATTATCCCGGGCGCGGGATTAACGTGGAGCGCGTTGCCTACAACCCTCGCGCCGTTGCCGTTGCCCGCCATAGAGGCGACCTGTCCATAGGTCGCGACCTTTCCGCGCGGGATTTTCTGCACCGCGCGGTAGATTTTGTCGTAAAAGCTGTCCTTCATCGCTCAACAAACTCAACTTCGTATTCCGCGAGGTATCTTTGAATCATCGTTGCGTCCGAAATGTCCGCCCTGCCGTCGCCGTTCACGTCAGCCATAATTTTCTGATACGGCTCAGGAACACCGAGCTCTGCCACCCAGCGCTGAATAGCGGTGACGTCAAGTATGTTCACCTTTCCGTCGTCGTTGGCGTCGCCCATTATTTTATCGATTACTCTGCCGCTTTCGCCGCAGTATTCCGCCGCCGCGCTGCCGCTGAAGCAGACGATGTCGTTATCGGGCGCGAAGGCGTTCTCTCCGATCGAGGTGACTGTCGAGGGAACGAAAACGCCGCTCAGTGCGCAGTTCTCAAAGCCGCTCTCCCCGATCTCCGTCACGGACGCAGGGAAAGACACATTTTCAAGCGCCGCGCAGCCGTAGAAGGCATATTCGGGGATGTTATCAAGATTTTCGGAAAGCGTGAGCTCACTCAGCGAGGTGCAATTGCAGAAGGCATTTTCGCCGATCGAGGTCACGGAATCGGGAAGCGACACGCTTTCAAGCGCGGAGCAGTTCTGAAACGCCGCGAAGCCGACGCTTTCAAGGTTCTCAGCCGCCTCGAAGTCGATATTGTTCAGAGCCGCGCAGTTGAAAAAAGCCATAATTCCGATATTTTCAAGCGTTGAAGGCAGTAAAACCTCAGTCAGGCTCGTGCAGCCGTTAAAGGCAAAAGCGCCGATAAAGGTGTAGCCCTCGGGGATCGTCACCGACTCCACCGACGAATTTTCAAAGCAGTGCGAATACACGCCCGTGACCGCTCTGCCGTTCACTTCCTCGGGAAGACTCACATTTGTGCTGTCGCCGTAATACTTCGACACTGTGAGCACGTCGCCCGCAGTGACGGTAAATCGGAAATCGCCCTCGTCAAACGAGGTGTCGGCATACGACAGCAGAGTCCCCGCCTGCGCGACCGCTATCATCATAAGCGCGGCAAGCAGAACGGAAATCACTTTTTTGGGGTATCTCATCATATTCCTCCATTTAGGATAAGTGATAAAAGCGGAAGCAGAAGCTCCCGCTTTTACATCAGTTTATTCTGTTTCCGACTCGGAATCTTCGTCATCATCGGTTTTTATCTTTTCCTTATGAAGCCTGAAGAATTCCTGGAAGTCACCTTTGAGCTCCTCGTAGTCGGAGGTATTGTACTTAACTCCGTGGATATACAGGTGCTCGCCCTCCTCAAACATCCAATCGCCGTCAAACAGCTTTTGATCCTTGTCGATGTCCGTGGCGGTAACCCGCGAGCCGTCAAACTCCACCTGAATGTTGTATTTAACATTGTTGTAGGTGTAGTTGCCCTTGCAGTCATCATCGGGGTTGAAGCGAAGGCTGTAGTCAGGCGTTACCCATTTTACACCCTCGTACTTGTCGGGAGTTTTGCTCGGAACAGGAGTACATCCGCACATTGCTATGCTCAGGAGGAAAACCACCGCAAAAGCGGCACAAACCAGTTTTTTCATATTATCCTCCTTTTAAATCTCGCTTGTATTGATGTATCGGTCGACCTCGCCGTAGCCGTCGGAAACAACGACCGTGTAGGTGCTGCCCGTCTTGTAAACCATAAACGAGAAAAGTCTGAGCTTTTGTCCTTGGTAGTTGGTGCTGTTGACATTTGTGCCCTCGTAAACCGTCAGATATGCGCCGACATCGTCGGAATAGCGGAATATATCCTCGGTATCTTTGAAGGGTTTATAGCGGAATCCGATGTTTTGGATGCTCTGAGCCTTGTACTCAACATCATACGGATTTGAGAGAATGCTGTTGATAAACGCAAGCCGATGAGCCGACGTGTCAAGATTATCCTGTGCGGAATCCTGACGGTAATCGCCCGAGCTGTCAGTTGTTGCGAACAATACGCCGCCGCCGATGAGCTCGCCCTCAACACAGTAGTCTACGATGTAGAAGTTGTGGTGAAGGATTTCGGTTGCTCCGTTGTTCTCAACCGTGGTGGTGCTGTTGGCAACTACTGATGTGTGCGCGGTTGCGTCGGCGCTTCCTGCCTGAACCTTGATGATCTGACAGTCGGTGCTGCCGATTTTCTCGTAGCCCGTGGCGACAAATCTCGCGGTATATGTGCTGCCGGAACCGATAATCTGATCATTGCCGGTCTTTCCGTTGGCAATCTTCCAAACAGGATTTGAAATAGAACTCGGCGCGGTAAGCTCCACCGTTTGCTGATAATTGCCGGTTTTGGTTGTAACAACTTCGCTGCCGTTCTTCACGATAATCGTGTAGTCGCGTGCAGTCTTTGTAAAGCTCGCGGTAACTGTGTATTTGCTCTCCGACGCTTTTGTTGTTTTTATCTCCGCAGAGCCGCTTGTGTAGGAGTAATCATAGTAATTGCTCTTGATGTACGGAGCGTTGGTTGAAACTATGCTGTCGATGTTGGCTGCTGTCTGCGCAAAGTCATAGTCCGTAACCTTTATTGTCTTGGTGTAGGTCTGCGGAACCGCAGCCTTGTTTTCATCGTAAATGTAATTTCCGTCGGAGGTGTCGTAATCCTCAAAGGAATAAGTAACCTCAACGCGGACTGTCGGATCATTTTCCTGAACCAGCTTGTAAAGCGCCGCATAGACGTAGTCGCCGTCGCCGTCATTGTAATCAAACGCCGAGGTGAAGCTGATGTCGGAAGATTCCGAATAATCCACGGGAGCACCGGCTCCGCTCGGAACCTGCAAAATTCCGCTTGAATCAGTAAGATTATCTGCAGGAGCCTTGAATTTGATCCACTTTACGAAATAGTAGGTGCCGTTGTCGTAGGTCATTTCCGGCTTCACCGAGGTGTTCAAAACATACTTGAAGTCGTTGAGTGCGTCATCCGTGCCTGCCGCGGCGTATTGAGCGTGATAGAT
>ONIJ01000221.1 GCA_900317875.1 uncultured Eubacteriales bacterium | reverse complement strand
TATTATAATACCAAAAACGGCGGCGCGCAAGCCAAATTGCGGAAGTTTCTTTGTGCTTGGTTCCTAAACGTCGCGATTTGTACCTTTTTATAAATTTAATATTGATTTATTATTAAAAATGTAGTACAATAATCTAGTATGTAAATAATAATATGGATATTTGCGCCCCTTAGGCGCAGTCAGGATAGGATTAACGCCGTTTTGCGGCGGCGTATGACAGTAATATGGGGAAGTACAACGGATTTTACAACAGGTATGTCAAAAGAATAATCGGGCTTTTGCTTTCGATCGTTCTGTTTATAGTTTTGTTTCCTGTTTTTTTGATTATCTCAATAGCGGTTGTTGTCGACTCGGGCTTTCCCGTGTTCTACAGGGCTGAGCGCGGAGGCTACAAGGGAAAAACGTTCCGCATTTTCAAATTCAGAACGATGGTCAAGAACGCCGACAAAATCGGCGGAGGCACAACAGCCTTAAACGACAGCCGTATCACCCGCGTAGGAAAATTCCTCCGCAAAACAAAGCTCGACGAGGTTGCCAATCTTATCTGCATAATCAAGGGCGAAATGAGCTTTATCGGGCCTCGTCCCGAGCTGCTCCGCTACACCGAAAATTACGACGAGGAGGAGCAGGTGATCTTTCAGGTGCGTCCCGGAATCACCGACTACAGCTCGCTCGAATACATCAGTCTCGATGAGATCGTCGGCGAGGAAAACGCCGATGAATACTACGAAAAATACGTGCTTAAGGATAAAAACCGCCTCAGGATCAAGTACGCCCGTGAGGTGTCGTTTGCGACCGACGTAAAGCTGTTTGCGGGCACTGTTTGGAGCGTTATTAAAAAGGCGCTTAAGGTTATTTTTATTAAGGAAGATAAAAATGGAGTACATAAGGCTTAAAAATTCAGACCTGAGGGTTTCCCGCCTTTGTATGGGCGGCTGCCCGATGGGAGGCTACGACTGGGGCTCGGACATTGTTGAGGACGAGCTTGTCGCGGCCGTGCACTGCGCGATCGAGCGCGGAGTGAATTTTTTTGACACCGCCGACACCTACGGATTGGGGCAGTCGGAGCGTACTCTCGGAAAAGCTCTCAAGGGCAGGCGCGGCGACGTGATCGTCGCCAGCAAATTCGGCGTTCACGCCCAAAGGGGCACGCCTACCTATTATGACAATTCCCCCGAGTGGATAAGACTTTCCGTCGAGGGCACCTTAGGCCGTTTGCAGACGGATTATCTCGACCTGTATCAGATACATTACCGCGACGGCAAAACTCCGCTTGCCGAGGTCGTAGATACCCTTGAAGCGCTTAAAAAGGAAGGAAAGATCCGCTACTACGGACTTTCAAATATTCACGAGAGCGATCTGGATGAAATTTCTGCCTTTAAGGGCAGATTTGTCAGCTTTCAGGATGAGTACAGCCTTGCCTGCAGGAAGAACGAGAGCGACATCCGCCGCCTTTCCGAAAGCCTGCAGCTCACGCCTATGACGTGGGGAAGCCTGGGGCAGGGGATTTTAACTGGCAAGTACAACAAAAACAACGTCGACTTCAAGGCGGGCGACAGGCGCTCACGGGCGGTTTACGTGAACTTTCACGGCGAAAAGCTGCTGAAAAACCTTGAAATAGTTGAGGTGCTCAAGAAGCTCGCGCAAAAGTATTCAAAGCCCGTGCCTGCGGTTGCCGTAAGGTTTATTCTCGACTTTCTGCCCGAGTCGGTCGTGCTCTGCGGAGTGAAGCGGCCCGCTCAGATTTCCGCGAATATCGAGGGCTGCGACTGGCGGCTCGACGAGGCGGATTTGAAATTGCTCGAGGAAGTATCGCGCTGATAATTTTACTATTTGGCTTATCATAGAGGAGATCATTGATGAAAAGTGAACAACTGGCATGGCTGATCCGCCGCCATGGCGTTGAGATGACGCACATTTCACGTGGAAGTCACATCGGCGCTATTCTTTCGGTTGCGGACATCATGGCTGTGCTTTATGCTGACATTTTAAAATTTGACGCAAAAAATCCTGACTGGGAAAACAGGGACCGTTTTATTCTCAGCAAGGGCCACGCGGGAGCGGCGCTTTATGCGGCGCTGGCTGAGTGCGGCTATTTTGAAGTTGAAGAGCTGAAAACTCACTATATGAACGGAAGCCGCCTTTCGGGACACGTTTCTCACTATGTTCCCGGAATCGATTTTTCAACCGGATCGCTCGGCCACGGACTCAGCGTCGCTGCAGGCCGCGCGCTTGCCGCAAAGCAGGATAAAAAGTCCTTCCGCTCCTTTGTAATAATCGGCGACGGCGAGTGCAACGAGGGCTCCGTATGGGAGTCGGCAGAGTTTGCCAACCACTATAAGCTCGACAACCTCATTGCGATTGTCGACTACAATCACCTGCAGAGCCTCGACTTCTGCAACAATACGCTCGAAATCGAAATGGCGCGCCGCTGGGAGGGCTTTGGCTGGCACGTGATTGAAATTGACGGACACGACCACAACGCGCTGAGAAGCGCGCTCAACAATACTGATAATCCGGAGCACAAGCCGACAGTCATTATTGCGAACACCGTAAAGGGCAAGGGTATCTCGTTTATGGAGAACGACGTGCTCTGGCACTACCGCTTTCCGCACGACGGCTGGGAGTACAACTGCGCGGTCAACGAGCTTCACGCGGCAAAGCCCGAGGGAGTTATCGATCCCTACACTCCTAACGGATGTCCCGAGGATGAGCCTCAGCCCGACGGCTGTCTGCACACCGTTTCGGAAACCTACCATCCGACATACTACGAGAGGGAGGTTGAGTCAAAGTGAGAGATACCGTGATCCGCGAGCTTATCAACCTCGGAAAAGAAGATAAAAACCTGACTCTTATCACGGGCGACCTCGGTTTCGGAGTTCTGCGCCCGTTCTGGGAAACGCTTCCCGACCAGTTCATCAACGCGGGAATCACCGAGCAGAGTATGACGGGAGTCGCCGCAGGTATGGCGCTCGAGGGCAAGACCGTGTTCACCTATTCGATCGGAAATTTTCCGACGCTGCGCTGTCTGGAACAGATCCGCAACGACTGCGCCTATCATAAGCTCAACGTCAACGTGATCTGTGTGGGCGGCGGCTATGTTTACGGCGCGCTCGGCGTAAGTCACCACGCCACCGAGGACATCGCGTGCCTGCGCGCTCTGCCCGAGGTCAGCGTCATCTGTCCCGGAGACGCAATAGAGGCAAAATATGCCGTTAGAGCGATCGCAAAATCGAGCGGCTCTTGCTATCTGCGACTGGGCAGAGGCGGCGAAAAGGCAATCAATACCTCGCTCAGCTCGTTTGAAATAGGCAAGGCGTATAAAATCCGCGAGGCAAAGCCCTTTGAAAAGCGCGTTGCCGTGTTCTCCACCGGCGCCATCCTGGAGGAAACCGCCCTCGCCTGCGACAAGCTCGAGGAACAGGGGATCGGTGTGGAGCAGTACAGCTTCCCGACCGTAAAGCCCATCGACTCCGGCGTGATCGCCGATTGCGCAAAGCGTTTCGACCATATCTTCACCGTAGAGGAGCACAACATCGTCGGCGGCTTCGGCTCGGCTGCAGCCGAGGTGATAAGCGGTCTGGGCGAGAGCGTAAGGCTCCACCGACTCGGAATCAATGATTTCTACTGCTCAAAGGTCGGCACACAGGCGTACCTCAGGGATTATGTCGGTATCAGCGCCGATAAAATCGCGGAGAACGTCATAAACTCAATTTAATAATCGCGCGGCTCTTCCGTTTTTCGGAGGAGCCGTTTTTTGGTAAAGCCGATTTTTGACTAATAACAGGTAGAAAAATAACGGCGGGAGTGTTATAATGATAAAAAGCGGTTTTCGGAGGACAGTATGGCTTATTTCGGAAAGTTTTATCTCGACAAGGAAAAGGATATAATCGTGGAGCTTGAGCAGAGGGACGGCGGACTGTTCTATATTCTGCGCACTCCAAATCACGCTAAGGGAAACCTTATCACAAATCTCGCGCGCCTGTGCGGACTTGAGCTGAGCCTCGGGGACGACGGGCTTAAGGTCATCCGCGGAGAGGTGCCCTGCTATGTTGACGAGCGCAACCGCGAGGTGTATGTGCTGCGCCTTGCCGACACAAAGGTCGCAAACATCTATCCCGACGGTGAAATCGAGCGCAAGGCGTATATTCCCGCCATCTCAAAAACGCTTATGAGCCAGACGAAGGACTATCGCCTCGACATAAGAAAAACTCTGGTAAAAACCTACATCCGCCGCGAGTACAAGTTCCGAACCGACCTTCACACACATATGAACGCAAATCTCGACGCGGACCTGCTCATCGCGCTGGGAATCTTTCACCAGATCCGCTATCCGCTCTATTATATCAAAAAGCTCGGACTGCGCTGCACTCAGGCACAGCTTGAAAGGCTCGGCGCTGTTCGCGCAGAGGCAGCCCGGCGCTTTGACGATCCGAGGCTCGCTCCGAAATACCTGAACAGAAAAATCGACGACAACACATTTATCAATTTTGCCGATCTGATACTGAACAACCTTGAAAACGCGGAGTACAATATTCCGCGCATCCGCGCCTCGCTCACTATACTCAAGGACGGACAGGCGGTGTTCACAAATCTCGAAAAGGTTTACCTTTATCGCTATGTTTTCACAAAGGGCAAGCCCTCCGAGGATAAAATCCCGCTCGACAACTACCGCGAAATTCCCGACGGCGATATTTCGGGCGCCGTGGGCGAAATGATCATCGACAGCGAGGATCCCGACTACCGCAGTCTGACGCTTTTTCAGAACAAGCTGCTCTGGATCGCGAGAAGCAGCGCGCGCCGCGGCGTGAGCTATATGGAAATCTCCGACACCACGCTCGTAAAGCCCGAGGCGGCTGCTCAGATGCTCGGGCAGGTTCACGAGATAATGCCGCACATAATGCGCGAAACAGGCGTTACGATCCGCTTTTTGGCGGCGGTTCGCCGCATTCCGCTCACGATCGTCAGAGATAAAGCCGCAGAGTTTGAGGACGCTCAAAAGCAACTCATCGCAATCCGGGCAGTCGCCGCCGATCCGTATGTGGCGGGAAGCGACATCATCGGCGAGGAGATAAACGACATCAGGGATCTGCGCTCCGTTTTGCGCGAACTCGTAAAAATCGCGGGTGAAAACGAAGGCTTTGTGATCCGCATTCACGCGGGTGAAAACGACGGCCTGCGCGACAACGTCGCAAACAGCCTTGAATGTGTCCGCGAGGCGCTTGCCGAAGGGCAGAAAATGCCGCCGCTGCGCATCGGTCACGGGCTTTACACCGCGAATTTACACTCGGGCAAGGGAAGGCAGCTGATTGAGGAGCTGCGCGAAAGCGGCGCGGTTCTCGAATTCCAGCTCACATCAAACGTCCGCCTCAACAACCTCAGCTCCCTTGTTAGGCACCCGCTCAAGGACTACCTGCGCGGCGGCGTAAGCTGCGTTCAGGGCACCGACGGCGGAGCTATATACGGCACCGACTCAATCGACGAACAGCTCGCGCTGGAGCGGCTGCTCGATCTGTCCTACGAGGATATGACGGCTATGAAGGCGGCGGAGGACGCTGTGCTCAGCCGCAGTATGGAGGTCTTTTGCGAAAAGCAAAGACGCTTTGAATCCCTTCTCGACGGCGACTCTCCCGAGGAATATCTCAGCGCGCAAATCGCGCGAACGGGCTCTGACGGCGCGGCTGTCAGGATTGCTCCTAACAAGCTCGACAGCGCCGACTGCTTCAGGGAGCAGATCCGCGAAATCCCTTCCGATAAGGTGCCCGTTGTGGTGCTCGGCGGCAGCTTCAACAGCAGCCGTCACTCAACGCGGATCAAGAAGCCGCCGCTCGAACTTCTGCGCGAGCTGACAAACCGTCTCGCCCCCGAAAAAACCTGCTTTGTGATCGGCAGCAGGCTCACGGGCTACGAGCGCGAGCTGGTTGACATCGCATCCGGCAGATTTGAAATTTTTGCCATCGTGCCCACAAGGATCACTGCTGCGGAGGCAAAGCGGATTCAGGACAGCGGCGTGGGCGTCAGGGTTTCTATCGAGCCGACGAGAATGGGACTTTACAAGAGCTTCGCCTACGAAATCTTCAAGCGCCGTCCTTCTGTGGTGATCGGGATAGACGGAAACTCTGCGGGCGCAAACACGATCCAGGAGGCGAAAAACGGCAAGCGTGAGGCGCGTATCTTTGTCAATCGCCGCGCCCGCGTGCTCTATGCCAAGGCGCAGACGATCCAGGGCTACGTCAGCGTTTTCGAGGGCGCCGAGGCGGCGGATATGATCGAAAAATCCGTTCAGCGGGTATGGCGCCAGATGCAGGAAGCGAACTGAAAAACAGCAATTTTATATTGATTGTTTTTGTGATATATGTTAAGATAAAAATAGCTAAAGCCGTTTTCGGCGCAAATAAATATATAAAAGGAGAGAGCAAAATGATTGATTTCAGCACAGATACCGTATTTAAACTAAAGCAGGTTGACCTTTTTGACGGTGAAAAAATGGTAAGCGGACTTCTCGTCGAGGGAGAGTTCGTTTTGTCGGCGTACCGCACGGTGCGCGATATGGTGATATTTACAAACAAGCGCGTGATTTCGGTAAACGTTCAGAAGCTCACGGGCAAAAAGAAGGACTTCACTTCATTGCCCTATAAAAAGATCTCTGTGTTCTCGATCGAAACCTCCGGTGTTATGGACGTTGACAGCGAGCTCGATATGTGGTTCAGCGGTCTCGGACACGTGAGGTTCGAGTTCTCGGGACGCAGCGACATCATCGAAATCGGAAGAACTATCGCGGTTCACACG
>ONIJ01000111.1 GCA_900317875.1 uncultured Eubacteriales bacterium | reverse complement strand
GAGGGCATAGCCCTCTTATATAAAACAATCTAAAACAGTTATTAAATCAGCAAGTTAGTTAATTGCTACTTGACTTTTTATAGGAGGACAGAATATGAAAACACTCAGAGAGGTCGCTGTCGGCAGCTCATGCACAGTCAAAAAGCTCCACGGTGAGGGCGCCGTCAAGCGCAGAATTATGGATATGGGCATCACCAAAGGCGTTGAGATCAAGGTGCAGAAGGTCGCTCCCTTAGGCGACCCGATGGAAGTCACCGTGCGCGGCTATCAGCTCTCCATCCGCAAGGCTGACGCTGCAATGGTCGAAGTAGTATGACACGCTGACAAAATGTATTTGTAGCAGATGTAGCAAGTAATATCATTAACTTCTTAAAAAGAGAAATATATAGAAATTAACATTATTACCTGCTACACTTGCTACAGCCGTGGAAAATGAATAAATGAATCGAGGAACTGATATGAAAATGACAATTGCCTTAGCGGGCAACCCGAACAGCGGCAAGACAACGCTGTTCAATGCGCTGACAGGCGCTAATCAATTCGTCGGCAACTGGCCGGGCGTTACCGTTGAGAAAAAGGAAGGCAAGCTCAAAAAGCACAGCGACGTGACCGTTACCGACCTTCCGGGCATTTACTCGCTTTCTCCGTACACAATGGAGGAGGTCGTCGCGCGTAACTATCTTATCGACGAGCGTCCCGACGCGATCCTGAACATTGTTGACGGCACCAATTTGGAGCGCAACCTGTACCTTACCACTCAGCTCTGCGAGCTCGGGATACCGGTTGTCGTCGCTGTCAATATGATGGACGTTGTGGAGAAAACAGGAGTAAAGATCAACACCGCCGAGCTCAGCCGTGCATTGGGCTGTAAGGTGGTTGAAATCTCCGCGCTGAAAAGCAAGGGAATAGGGGAAGCCGCAGAAGCCGCGATAAAGGCAGCCGAAGCGAAAAAGCCCGTTCCCAAGCACCCGTTCGAAGGCTCGGTCGAGCACGCGATAGCTCATATCGAGGAAGCCTGCGTTCACGAGCTCCCGGAGGAGCAGCAGCGCTGGTACGCGGTCAAGGTTTTTGAGCGCGACGATAAGGTTATCGAAAAGCTGGGGCTCAATGAAGAAACGCGCAGTCACGTTGAAAGCGACATCAAGCGCGTTGAGGAAGAATACGACGACGACGCGGAGAGCATCATCACCAACGAGCGCTATGTCTGGATAAGCAAAATCATTAACGGCGTTTACAAAAACAAGCAGAAGGGCAAGCTGTCGGCATCCGACAAAATCGATAAGGTAGTCACCAACCGCTGGCTCGGTCTGCCGATTTTCATTGTTGTTATGTTCCTCGTCTATTACATCTCAATGGTGACCGTCGGAAAGGCGTCCACCGACTGGGCGAACGACGGGCTGTTCGGCGACGGCTATCATCTTTTCGGCATCGGTACCGCCGAGTCGGAGGAATACAGCGACGCGGTCGGCGTGCTGACAGGCGTTGCGGGCGTTGCCGAAAATGAGGCGCTTTCCGAAGCACTCGACTTTGAGAGCGAGGATTACGACGCGGACGCCGCTGTTTCCGCCGTCAACGCCTTTGCCGACAGCATAAAGGACGACGATGAGTTTACATACGAGGCGGAGGACGAGGACACTCTTGAGGTCAGCGAAGAAACCGTCACGGGCGAGGATTTCAAATCAGCCGCCGAAATCTTTGAAAAGAACGACGGAAAACCCGCCGATCCTGCCGAGTTCGGCGTATGGGTGCCGGGTATCCCGAAGATAGTTGAGGGCTGGCTCAACGCCGCAAACGCTCCCGAATGGCTCTCGGGACTGATTCTGGACGGTATTATCGGCGGCGTAGGCGCGGTGCTCGGATTTGTACCTCAAATGCTCGTGCTTTTCCTGCTGCTCGCTATCCTTGAAGCCTGCGGATATATGGCGCGTATCGCCTTTGTGCTCGACCGTATTTTCCGCCGCTTCGGACTTTCGGGCAAGAGCTTCATCCCGATCCTTATCGGTACCGGCTGCGGAATTCCGGGTATTATGGCTTCGCGCACCATCGAAAACGAGCGCGACCGCCGTATGACTATTATGACCACCACATTCATTCCCTGCGGAGCGAAGATACCTTTTATTTCGATGATGGCAGGCGCGATTTTCGGCGGCTCGCCTTGGGTGAGCACCGGAGCTTATTTCATCGGAATGGCGGCGATCATCATTTCGGGAATTATGCTCAAAAAGACAAAACCCTTCGCGGGCGAGCCTGCTCCGTTCGTTATGGAGCTCCCCGCGTACCATCTGCCGACGATCGGCAATGTGCTTCGCTCAATGTGGGAGCGCGGCTGGTCGTTCATCAAAAAAGCGGGTACAATCATCCTGCTTTCGACTATCGTGCTCTGGTTCCTGAGCCGCTTCGGATTTGTTGACGGTGCGTTTACAATGCTCGAAAGTGATGAGATCCGCAGCAGTATGCTTGCAGCTGTCGGCGGCGCCATCTCGTGGATTTTCTCTCCTCTCGGCTGGGGCAACTGGCAGGCGGCTGTGGCGTCTATCACGGGACTTATCGCAAAGGAAAACATCGTCGGCACAATGGGCGTTCTCTACGGCGGCGGAGATCTTTCCGTATGGCAGACGCTTTCGAGCGTGTTCACATCTGTTACGGGCTTTTCCTTCCTCGTATTCAACCTGCTCTGCGCTCCCTGCTTCGCTGCAATGGGTGCGATTCGCCGCGAAATGAACTCCGCCAAATGGACGGCGTTCGCCATAGCTTATCAGTGCGCCTTCGCGTACGCGGTAGCTCTGTGCATCAATCAGATCGGCGGCGCGTTCACGGGCGATCTGAATGTCATCGGTTTGATAGTTTCGATCCTCCTGATCGCGGGAATGCTGTTTATGCTGTTCAAGCCCTATAAGGAAGCAACAAAGCTTATAAAAAGGAGTTGAGCATATGCTTCAATGGATTTCAGCCAACATCTGGACGATCATTATCTGCGCTGTTCTGATCGGCGTTGTCGCCGCAATTATTATCAGTATGGTCAGAAAGAAAAAGCAGGGCAGATCCGCGGTTTGCGGCTGCGGAAACTGCAAGGGCTGCGCAATGCAGGGCTCCTGCCATAAAAAATAGATAAAAACACAAAACGCGGATGGTAAATTCATCCGCGTTTTATATATTCCGAATATTTGACAGAAACTGCGCAGCTTCGTTCAGCCGCGGCAGCAAATCCTCTTTATCCATTTGTCGGTAGGCACAGGCGCACCGCAGCCCCAGTCCTCGGGAGATTTGTGATTCGTCATAATAAAGCCGCATTTTTTAAGCGCTGCGGCGGACGCCTTGTTTTCCGACATACTGCTCGCCGCTATGGTTTCGATTTCGGTTTCGCTTCTGAGGTATTCTTCGATCAGCTCCAACGCCTGCACGGCTATTCCGCTGCCTCTGAATCCGCTCATAAGCCGTATTCCGGCGCTTACCCTGCGGATGTCGCCGCGATAGTCGTACAGCTCCGCGAGTCCGCAGAAATCCCCGCCTTTGAAGATCCCGAGGATGAGCAATCCCTCGATGCACTCGTCATACAGGCGTCTGATGACTTCCTTCGGGTTTTCGTATTTTTTCTCAAACAAAAATGAGGGAAGGAATCTGTAGGTCTCCGCGTCGTCGGTCAGCTTTCTAAGCGACTGCGCGTCTGACTGCGCGAGCGCCCTTATTTCGATTTTTTCTCCCGTCATATGCGGAATTTCGGAGAACAGCTTGTTTTTCATTTCGATCGCCACCGTTGATTTTCTTCATATATAGTACCACAAATCTGACAGTCCTGCAACAAAAACGGCCGCTCAAAAACTCGTATTTGAAAAGATTTGCAATTTTCTTTAATATGAGGTAATATGTAATCAGAATTTTATTTTTGGGAGTGCGCGAAATGAAGGCTTCATCGCGAATCGGTTATATTTGGAGCAGACACAAATGGATAATGCCAATGTGTTTTGTGCTGTCGCTGCTTTTTTCGGTTTCGGCTATTGTGCTGTGCCGCCTGCGCGGCTTTTCGGGAATGGATCTGACTACCGCATTCAGTCTTGGAGCGGATATAATAAGTCTTTCTATCTGCACGGTGCTGCTGTACAGTCTGGGGCAGGACAAGGACGGACGGGGAGAATATATGCGAACCTTTGCACTGCTGATTTTCACCACCTCCGCCGTGCTGTTCTCGGATTCGGTGTGGTGGATGATCGAGGGTTTTGCAGAGCTCAGGGTATGGAACATCATCATCAACGTGTTCAGCTATTGCGTAATGAATTTTCTTATCCTGTTTTTCTGGCGGTATTTAGTCGCCGCGCTCAGGCTGGGAGGCAAATTCAGCAGAGCCGCGAACGCAGTAATGAACGTTCTGCTCGCGCCGACGATCATCTCCTGCCTCATAAACCTTTTCTATCCGCTCTATTTCGAGGTGAACAGCGAGGGAGTATATCACCGCGAGCCGCTGTTCTTTTGGTGCCAGACTTACTTTTTTATAGGGCTTTTATTCGCGGTTGTCGGCTTTTTTGTGTCGAAGGTATCGGTAAAGGAAAGGCTTATCGCCGCGTCCTTCGTGCTCATTCCCACGCTCAATCAGATAATCACGCTCAATTCGTTCGAGCTTTCAACCGAGTATCCCGCTATGCTGATTTCGGTCGTGCTCGTTTTCGGAGTGCTCGTCACCAAGCGCGAGAAGGAATATCTCGAAAGGGAAAAGGAGCTGTATGAGGCGAAGGTCAGCGTTATGGTTTCTCAGGTTCAGCCGCATTTTATGTATAACGCGCTCACCTCGATCGCAATGATGTGCTCGATCGATCCCGACACCGCTCAGAAGGCGACGATCACCTTCGCCAAGTATCTGCGCGGAAATATGGATTCGCTAAAGCAGACAGCTCCCGTACCGTTCGAGCAGGAGCTTGAACACCTGAAAAAATATCTCTATATCGAAAAGCTGCGCTTCGGGGATATGCTCAATATCGAATACGACATTCAGACCACCGGCTTTGTTCTGCCTCAGCTCAGCGTTCAGCCGCTTGTTGAGAACGCAGTAAAGCACGGCGTAGGAATGGCAGAGGACGGCGGGACCGTAAAAATCTCGACGCGCGAAACCGAGAGCGCGTTTGAGGTGATCATCACCGACGACGGAGTTGGCTTTGATCCCGAAAAAGCCGTTAAAGACGACGGCCGCTCGCACGTCGGAATGGAAAACACAAGGCGCCGAGTCAGCGAGATGTGCGCCGGCGAGGTTAAAATAGAAAGCGCCGTCGGCAAGGGAACGACAGCCGCGATTATTTTGCCCAAGGAGGGACAGCAAAAATGAAAATACTGTGTCTTGACGACGAACCGTTAGCGTTGAAAATGCTTCAGATTTCGATTGAAAAGGCAAAGCCGGACGCGCAGGTGACAGCCTTTTCCAAGCAGAAGGAGCTGATAGCCGAGGCTGAGTCAAACGGCTGCGACGTGGCGTTTCTCGACATCCATATGCGCGGAATGACGGGCGTTGAGGTCGCAAAAAAGCTCAAGGAAATCAACCCCAAAATGAACATTATCTTTGTGACGGGTTTTTCCGAGTACAAGGGCGACGCTATGGATATGAAGGCGTCGGGCTACATTATGAAGCCCGTGACCGCCGAGGAGGTCGCTGCGGAGCTCGACGACCTGCGCTTTCCCGTTATCCCCAAGAAAAACGCGCTGCTCAGGGTGCAGTGCTTCGGAAATTTCGACGTTTTCAAGCCGGACGGACTTCCCGTTCACTTTGAAAGGAGCCGTTCAAAGGAGATCTTTGCCTACCTTGTCCACCGTCACGGCAGCTCCTGCACGACCAGGGAAATCGCTGCGGCGCTGTTTGAGGACGAGCCCTATGACAAAAAGCAGCAGAGCTATCTGCAAACCCTGATTTCCGCAATGATCAAGAGCCTGAAAAAAATCGGCGCCGAGAGCGTTATCGTAAAAAGCTACAACGCCCTTTCGGTAAACGTCGATTTGCTCGACTGTGATTACTACCGCTTTCAGGAGCTCGACGCGGGCGCGGTAAACTCTTATCAGAACGAGTATATGAGCCAGTATTACTGGGCGGACTTTTTGTATAACGACTTCGGCGACTATTGAGCAGTTGCCAAGGTGCCGGATAATATGCTGCGGCAGTTCGGGCCGCAGGCGCGATCGTATGAGGAGCGCGCGGGTGATGAATTTTTCGCCCGCGCGCTTTTTTTGGCGCTGCCCGAGCCGAAAAAGTAAATATTTGTTTTAAAGCAGTAAAAACCGCATTAAATCTATTGACATTTATTTGTTCGTTAGTCTATAATTAATATGATAGAATATCTGTGTATGATGAATTTTGTTTATCAATGCTTAATCACAGACAAAAAAGTACGAAACGGAGGTTATTATGTTTTGTGAAAAATGCGGCGCGAACATCAAGGAGATAAGAAAGTTTTGTCCCAAATGCGGAGCAAAGCTTGATACTGAGCCGCCGGTGGCTCCTGCGGCATATCCGGGCGGTTCGTTCGCGCAGAAAAAAGAAAAGCCCCCAAGGCCGCCGAAGCAGCCGAGGGTGTATTATCCGCCTTCCTCGGGAGTAAAAACGCTTTCGGTTGTGCTTTGCATATTGATTTGCGTTTTCGGCTCCCTTGCTGTGATGATAGCTTCGGTGCGCATAGGCGCAAACGAGCAAAACGTCCGCGCCTCTTTCAGAAGCGGAACTCTCGCCGACTTGGTTATCAATACCGCCGAGGGTGAAAAATCCTTCTCGGATATGGTCGCCGAGGGCGCTGTCGACGCAAAGACCGAGGAGAAGGTCGAGCTCGATAAAAATGTCATCAGAGATTATCTTAAGAGGAACAGCGTGAACGATTTTGTCGAGCAGATGGCTGTCGATTACGCGGAGTGCTTTGTCAACGGAAAAACTCCCGTCAACCTCAATGCCGACGCTATCGGAAACTTCCTCGGAACGCAGAGCTACGACTTCGCTCATGAAACGGGTTATGTGATCCCCAAAGCCTCGATCAATAAAATCAAGGACAGGATCAACGGGGGAGATCTCAGCTATATGAGCATCGACAGCAGCGGAGGTTACTTTAAGCAGAAATACGGCTTGGATCCGCATATCATTTCAACCCTGATGTCCGTTTGGCTGATGGTCGTTTCATTTGTTATGACTGCGGTCTTCGTCGGACTGCTTTTCTTCATTAACCTCAAAAATCCCATCCACTCGCTCAAGCTCGGCGGAAAAACCTTTATTATTTTCGGCGCCGCTCACTTCTTTATCGCGGCTTTGATGTTTATAGTCGGAGCAGCAAAGAACACGTTCTTTATTTCCGGAGTTTTGAAAACCATCGCCCTTGGCGCCGGAACCTTCGCGCTCGGCGCAGTCATTATCGGAATCGGCTGTGTGCTTTTGAAGGGTGCTCTGGAAAAGAACGCCGTCGTGAACGACTGATCCAAAGGAGGCTATTATGACAAACAGATGTCCAAAATGCGGCACGCCGATCAATCCGCGCACCGGCAGATGCAGTATGTGCGGATATGTAGACAAGCGCAGCCAAGCAAACTCATCTCCCGAAAACCAAGCACCGGCAAATCAAGCGCCGGCAAAGCCTGCTTCCGAGAAGCGCGCGCCGGTTAATCCTGCTCCCGTAAATCAGGCTCCCTCAAAGCCTGCTCCCGATAGGCGGGCGCCGGCAAAGCAGCCCTATGCAAAGCCGGCTTATTCCAAACCCAATCCTTCAAAACCGTCATCGCCAAAGACTTCGACTAACAAAACGCTCAGAACGGTAATAATCGTTACGGCGGCGGTGCTCGTTTTCTGCGTAGCCTTTACAATGCTCGTGGCTTTTAAGGTGATACCGATGCCTGCCTTCGGAGACGGAAAAATGAGCTACGGAGTGGAAAAAGAGGGCAGCGAAACCTCAAGTGTGGTTTCAAATCCCAACGAGGTCGACAAGCCCGGTTATCTCAATCCCGATCAGGGAATGGATGACGCCGAAATACAGAACAACGTCGAAAAAGAGTTTGCGGTGGTTGACGCCGACGAGTATTTTAACGAAATCGGAAACGTGACAGGCAAGGTCGACGTTTACCAGTCCAAAACCGTAACAAACGAGAACGATACCCAAAAGGCTATGAAAGACCGCGGCTTTGAAAACTGCCCGATCCTGTCCAATTACAATAAGGACGGCGAGCTTATCGAAGAAGAAAAAGTCGGAAGCAGCAGCTATTCGTTCCGTCCCGTTTATTATGTACGATATATCGACGGTCAGAACAGACAGTGGGTGATCTATATCACCGACGGCACCGTGACCGCAACGCTTGCAAGCTACGGCTTGGACAATCCCGACTCTGTGCCGCTGTATCTTTCCGAAACGGGCGATTTGGTCGGATACGACAACCACAGCAGTTCATACTATCACTTCACCCCGAACAGCGACAAAGCGACGGTAAAAAAGGTTTCAAAAATCACTGCCGACACGCTTGAAAAGTTCACTATATGATAGGAGGAGAGAATATGAAGCATAACAGTGTATTTTTTCAGTCTATCAAAATAATCCTTTCAATGACTATGGCGGCTGTTATTCTCTGCTGCTCGATTTGCTCTGCCGCGGCTGAGGTCGAGATTCTCGAATTTGACGACGAGGACTTCAGAAACGGCAACTTTGATAACAGCGACTATGTTCCCAAGGGCGACCGCGTTATCGTTTCGCTGGGCGACTCCTACTCGGCGGGCGAGGGAATCGAAAAATTCTACTCTCAGGACAGATCCCTCAGGGACAGAATCAACGATCAGGACTGGCGCGGACACCGCTCGGAGAACAGCTGGCCCGGTCAGCTCAGGCTCAACGGAGTTGAAGGTGAAATGAGAGATGAAAAGAACCGCAACTCCCGCTGGTTTTTCGTCGCCTCAACAGGAGCGACAACAAACGATTATTTCAATAATCAGGAATATGAATTTATCAGACCGACTGCCGATATGCTGCAGTTCAGCGACGCCAGTATCAACTGGCTTTTCCCGACGTTCAGCTCAGTAAAAAGACAGCAGGATCCGCAGCAGGACGTCTTTGGTCGTGATGAACTGAATGATAAAACCATCGACTATGTCACTATGACCATGGGCGGAAACGACGCGGGCTTCAGCGATGTTGTCACCGACGCGGTGATACGCAACGACTTCCTTTTCCCGAATCTGTTATCCGACAAGCTCAACGACACCTGGGACCATTTCTATTCAAAGGGAAAGTATAAAAACAAAAAGGGCATCCGCGATGACCTTATCAGCGTCTATAAGGACATCAACGAGAAAACCAACGGAAATAAGAACACAAACAACAAAACCAAGATCATCATCGTCGGATATCCTCAGCTTTTCAGCAAGAACGGCTCCGCTTTGCAGATGATCGACGAAAAAGAGGCGAAGTATGTAGACCATCACGTGCACCTTTTCAATTACGCGATCCAGAACGCCGTGATCGAGTGCCAGCGCGAAAACATTCCGATTTACTTCGTAACCGTTGAGGATATGTTCGAAGGTCACGCGGCTTATGATTCGGAGCCGTACATCAACGGGATTATGCCTCTGCAGCTTCAGGACCATAAGCTGTCTTTCCCGTTTGTCAGCCAGTACTCTATCCATCCCAATAAAACGGGAGCCGAAAAATACGCCGAGCGCGTAAACGTCGTGCTCAAATATCTCGACAGCAAGCAGGCTCCCAGAAAGGTCGATCCGAAGTACAAACAGGTCGATGATCCGGGCGAGAGGGACGTAGTCCTGGTTCTCGACACCTCCGGAAGTATGCAGGGCGACCCGATTGACAACACCAAAACCGCGGCTCAGCAATTTGTCGATTCGGTCAACGAAAGCGAGGCAAACGTCGGACTGGTTACGTACAATAATTCGGCGAGTAAGATCTGCGACTTCACGCTGGACGGAAACAAGCTGTATTCCGCGATAAACGAAATCGGCACCGGAGGCCGCACGAATATTTACGACGGACTGAAAAACGCCAAGGAAATGCTTGACTCGCGCACAACCGCAAATTCCAAAAAGATCATAGTTCTGATGAGCGACGGTATGGCGAACGAGGGCAAGACGGGCGAAAGCCTGATCGAATACGCCAAGAGCCTCAAGGACGAGGGCGTATATATTTACACGCTCGGTTTCTTTGATTCGCTTAAAGGCTCGGAAAAGGCTGAGTGTCAGTACATTATGGAGAGGATCGCCACCTCGGGCTGTCATTATGAGGTAACAAACCCCGAAAGCCTTGTGTTCTTCTTCGGCGACATCGCAGACCAGATCAACGGACAGAAGTATATCTATATCCGCATAGCCTGTCCCGTTGACGTCACCGTTACCCACGACGGCGAAACGCTCAACTCCTCGCAGTCCGTGCTCAGCACGCGTACCAGCTTCGGCACGCTCACCTTTGAGGATACCGACACCGCCGGCAGATCTTCCGTTTCAACAAGCAGCTATAGCAGCAGCTCGGGAGACATTTCGCCGGGCGATGAGGACAGAGTCAAGATACTCAGGCTTAAGGAGGGCGAGAATTACGACGTCCGCATCAATGGCACGGGCGACGGAACCATGAACTACAAAATCGGCTTTATGGACGAGAAGGGCGAATACAACGACTTCCGTGAGTTTGAGAATGTTGAAATTTCCCCGAAAACTCAAATCAACACCCTTGCCACAGTGTCCGACACAACCGTTATGAACGTCGACAACGACGGCGACGGAAAGTATGATATTACCTATGAGGCAAATGCGAACAGCGTAGGTAAAATCAGTCAGCGCGGCGAGTTAAAGGGATCGCCCGTTGCAGTTGCATTCATAATTGTACTTATTGTGTTTGTTCTGCTGGCGGGAACCGTGATTTTCCTGAAAATTTGGCGCGAACGCAAGGGTATAAAATCAAAATAACCTAAATATAATTTACGATCTCCCCGTTTTATGACATATAAAAGGTCAAAAAATGGGGAGGTTTTGTTATATGAGCAAAACAGCGATAAAAACTTAAAAAAAAGTTCTATACGTCCACTCTAAAAGGTTCAAAAATCTAAAAGAGGGTAGTATTGCAGGACTATATATGTTAAAATGTCAAAGTAAATAGTAACCTTTTGTGTGATAAAGAAGTGAAGCGTCAATGTCTGCAAAATTCAGTCATTTAAAAGAGAACGGAATACTTAAAAACGAGAAAAAAAAGAGGACCGAGCTTATTCTGCCGGACGGCGGAGGAAAGATAGTGTCCTATCATCCCTTCGACAGTATGCAGCTCATCTTTTTTGATCTTCATACATCCGAAATTCCCGACCTTTGGAGCAATGGCTTCAGGAAGGGCGATGAGGGAAGGTATCTCAGAACTCTGCTTTGCAGAAACGGCTCCTGCAGCTTTACCGTAAACGGCAGCAGCGATTTGCTGTTTCCCGGCAGAGTGATGATGGATTATGACGTCGGCGACGATAAAAACTTCTGCTTTGAATGTGACGATTTTTCGGGAGTCGAAATCACGATGCAGGTTGACACCCTTGTTAAGGAAAGCTCAATGCTGAGAATGCTCAGGCTTGTAATTGAGTCGATGTGTCTGCCCGAGGAGGATATTTTTGATAGCGACGGCTATGTGTTCCCTTATTCCAAATCGACCGAGCAGATCCTTGACAAGCTGTTGTCCTCCGGCCTGGACGGAGTTGACGGCGTAATGATCATCGCTCTCGTCATCGAAATAGGACACAGCCTCGGAGTTGATCTTAAGGGAAGAAACAACTCAAATGAAGTTGAGTTCTCCCAAAAGCAGATGATGGTTGCCGAGGATATATACAACTGCCTTACAAACGATTTCGGGACAAAGCACACTGCGGCGCAGTTTGCAAAGAAATACGGTCTCAGCGACACCACCGTTAAAAAGTATTTCAAGAACGTTTACGGCTACGGCTTTAAGGAATACCAGGTAAAGGTGAGAATGGAGTGGGCTGCCGAAAAGCTGACCACCACCAATATGAAGGTCGGTGAAATTTCCGACTCGGTCGGCTACGCCAAGCACACGAAATTCTGCAAGGCGTTCAAGAGCTATTACGGTGTTACTCCGCTTGTTTTCCGCAGAAACGACAAGATAAAAAAATCATAAACATATTCTTTCGTTGTAAGTTCCTTTTTAGAAGCTTTCAACCTCCTGTTTCCCCGAGTTTTTTCCGCTCGGGGATTTTTTTGTTTTCAGTCTTGACAAGTAAACTTGGCAATGCTATAATAATGACAATAAAACTTGGCAAGGAGGAATTGCTGTGAATAAGGAAGAAATTTTATCGAGAGCTCGGAACGAGGGAAAGGGCAAGGATCTTGCCGACCTTGAAGCGCAGAAAAGCGGAGCGTGGGTAGCCTACATAGTGGGCGTTCTGCTGCTTATCGCAGTCGATACCGTAAACGGGTTCGTGCTGCATTACGTTAACAGGGGAGCGGACTTTGCGCTGTTCTCAATGGCTTTTATCGTGTTTCTGATCAAATATCTACGCCTGAGAAAACGCCACGAGCTGATTGTGGCGATTATCTGGGGAATGCTGGCGGCTTCAATGCTCGTCGTATGGATTATGCAGCTTGCGGGTGTGATATGAACGAGTCGTTGATTCTGAAAAATCGCCTGGCGGAAGCGCGCAGAGAAAAGCGCCTTTCTCAGTCTGATCTGGCTAAGGCGGTCGGCGTGTCGCGCAACACGATAAGCTCCATTGAAACAGGTCAGTTCAGCCCGACGGCAAAGCTGGCGCTGCTGCTCTGCATTGCGCTGGATAAAAAGTTTGAAGAGCTGTTCTATTTTGAATAAAGGAGGAGCACAATGTTCCTTAAAAGAAAAATAATAACCTCGTTTACAAGGATAACCCTATCGGTCAGCGGAATGCGCGGCGCGTGCAAATACGAAATAATCTGCGGCGGAGATGAAGCTCAGCTTTCGCAATACTCCGTGTATTACAAAAACGGCAGAGATGAATGTGAGCTCGAACTGAGCGCTCGCTGCAAAAGCGCGGCGATAACCGATCTTCTGAACAGGTGCTCAGTTATGAGCTGGGACGGCTTCTGCGGCGCGAATCCGCGCGGCGTGAGGGACGGTTATATGTTCAACTTTGAAGCGGAAGTAAACGGCGGAAAAGTTGTCAGAGCAAGCGGTTCCAACAACTACCCGAGGCATTATCGGGAGTTTACAGATGAAGTTATACAAATTTTGCGCGGCGACTGATATTATGCCGTTTCATTTTCCCGAAATTTTCTCTGAAATATTGACAAAAATCTAATTACAGATATAATTTATTACAATAGAAAAAAGTGTTTTTTTGTCGTTTGAAATCGGCAAAACAGATTCGGGAGAAAAAATGATATGAAAAAAAACAGGCTAATTTCAGTTGCGGCTGTCGCTGTTGCCGCGGCTCTTGCCGCGTCGGCGATGACAGCGTGCTCGTCAGGCAGGAAAAAGAAAAAACCCAACATCAGCGGATACATCTGGGAACAGTCGTCGGAGAGCGATTCTACCTCGGAAAAGGTTGAGTCATCCGTGCCCGACAAGGTCGATAACGGTTTGGCGGTTAAGGACGGCAAGGGATATTTCTATATTGACGGAGAGCTGCAAAAGAACGGCATCGTAGGAAACGACAGCGAAGGATATTATTATGCCGATGAGGACGGCGCCATTGATCTGGGCTACTGCGACGGAATTAACGTCGACGGCGAGGACTGGATCATCACCGAAGGAAAGGCGACCCGAGTTGTCTCCGATTCCGACGCCACGCTCTACCGCGCGGCAAAGGCTATCGCGGAATGCACCGACAGCAGTATGAGCCGTGAGGAAAAGCTCCGCGCCGCTTTTGATTACATCAAGACAGCATATCTCGAGGGCGTGCCGCACGATCCGCCGTATCACGAGATGGACTGGCCTGTTGTCTGCGCTAACGACCTTCTGGTTGACGGAATGGGCGACTGCTACAGCTACGGCGCGGCGTTCACCTATTACGCCAAGGCTATCGGCTACGAGGAAACCTACGCCTGCAACAGCGGCGGCCACGGCTGGGCAGAGATAGAAGGAAAATATTACGATCCCGAATGGGATATGCACCATAACGAGTACAATCACTTCGGCGTTGCGCCCGACGACGACTGCGACGTTAAATACGCGCGTGCTCTCAAGCCCGATGTGGTGTGGATGAGAATCAAAGTATAATACTAACATCCAATAAAACACTTTAACATCTGTTGCGTTAATTTCTGCATAACTGCGTTGTCGTCCTCGGAATCCGTCAGGATTCCTGCGTCCTCCGCCTTGTAATACGAAAATTTTCGCTAACATCTGTTTTAAAGCATTTTAATGGAAATCAGTATAAAATAATGAACAAAACAAAACCACCGATTTTTACGTCGGTGGTTTTCACTTTGTATTAAGTTTCGTTTATTGCTGTTGCAGGATTTTTCCTTGATGAGCCGGCTTGTGTTTACTCGGGCAGATAATTTTTCAGCTTTTCAATGAGCTCGCAGTCCTCCGAAAGCTCGACGCTCTCGTTTTTCTTTATCAGACTGTCGCTGTAGCTGTAGTAGGCGTCGTAGTAATCCGCGCAGGTTTCCCACTCCTCCTTAAGACTGCCGCTGAGCTCGCGCGGAGTGAGGGAGTAGTGTTCTTGTAGATAATTAGTCAGATAATCGGTAAACTTCTTCTGACCGTAAACATTTAAGTGATCCAGATTGTAGAAGTCGGTTTTGACGTCGAGTCCGGTGTCCTCAAAATCCCTCTCAAAGTTCAGATAATCAAATCCGTACTCGGCGACAATATCGCCGACAGTGTTGCTCTGGAAAAATCTGTTGTAGGTGCTCAGCTTTACAATGTGCGGAAAACGCGCGAACACAACGTTGTCGAGCTTTTCGCTTTTGCAGAATTCAAGCAGGTCCCTGAGCTCCCTTTCCTCGATTTCGGAGAGCGGAGCCTTTTCGTCCGCGGAGTCCTTGAGCGTGTCGTTGAGTGGTTCTTCATCGCTTTTGTAAACCGACGTCACGTTCAGAATGCCTTTTAGGTAATTGTATCCGCGCAGCTTATCTTCGGCGATCGTTCTCTGATACTTGTTATCCTCGGCAAGGGTGTTCCAAAGACCGTGATATTTCAGGATCGGAAAGAGGTATTCCATATAATTGTCCTTGCCGTTTTTCTCGACCCACTCCAGCTTCAGTTCGTCGAGAGGAATGTTGTCAACATAGTTGCGCAGGTTAGCTTCCTTTGTGACGTCTTTTACGTCCTCGTTCAGAGCGCCGTTGAGTTCAATCACGATCAGCTTCGGGTTTTGGTGCTTGATTATGTTTTTGAGTTGGTTTTTATAGTTGAGGATCGAGTTCGCCTGAGTTGCAAAAAGATAGCTTGTCAGCCCGTTTTGCTTATACGCGTATCCGGGAGCGTAGTCGGCGTAAACGTCGCTCGCGCCCATAAACACAATGTCCAGCGAGTTTTCCTCCTCGCAGAAGAAGCCCTTGACTCTCTGGCGGTTGTGGTCGGCGTGACAGAGCACAAATTCCTGCAAAAAGCCGAGCGACAGCACAAGCACCAGCGCTAGGCACAAAAGCTTTACTGATCTGAGAATGTATTTTTTCATATGATCGGGTTCCTGTCATTCGAAAAAAGCGGGGACAAAAACCGCGTCCCCGCATTTTTTATACGTTGTAGTAATAGTCGATTTGTGTTACCGCGTTGTCTTTGATCCTGAAACGGAGAGTCTTTCCTTCGCCGGCGCTGTAGGAGTAGTAAACGCCGACCTTCTTGAACTCGCTGCCGTAAGCCGCTGTAACGTCGTCAACGCTGCTGCCGACTTCGATTCCCTTTGAGGTTGCGATTCCGGCGTCGGTAACGGCAACCTGGAGGATCATATCCTTGCCGTCGAGGGGATAGGTGTATACATTGAAGCCCTCGTATGTATATGTCTTATCTTCGCCTTCGCCGTGGCAGCTCTTTTCCGATTTGGGCTCAACCTCGCCGAGCTCGCCGATCACGTCTTCCATAGGGGTATTGAGCTTGATCGAAACTCCGTTGTGGTTGAATACAACATCCTCTTCGGAAATAACGGCCTTGTCTTCCTCCTTGGTGCTTTCAGCCTTTGAGGAAGCGCTCAAGGAAGTATCGCTTGCCTTCGATTCGGACTTGCTGCCCGATGAGCCGCCGCATCCCGAGAGAGCAAGCGCGGATGATACTGCAACTGTCGCAGCGAGAATTGCGATGAGTGTTCTTTTCATAATGGTACCTCCGAAAAATACAATAATAATACCGTGTTTTTTACTTGCCTTTATCTGCTTTATAATATCGCAAAATCAGACAAATATCAAGTGTTTTCGACCTTTTTGCAAAAAAATTCCATTTTGTCGCAAAGATAAAATCCTTTGCCCGTTTTTTATTATAATAATTGACGAATAAACAGGTCGGAAAATGCGCGCGCGGTATTGAATCTTTGTGATAATTATGATATAATCTTATAAATGTATTGGATTAAATATCAAATAAGGAAGGTTTTTATTATGAAAAAGAAACTATGCGCGGCGGCGGTCATCGCCCTTTGCGCGGCAATTACTTTTATGAGCGGCTGCGGAAACTCAAACAAGAGCTCAAGCAGCTCATCATCGTCATCAAGCAGCTCATCAAAAACGAGCGAAACCTCAAAGCAGGATTCGTCGTCAAAGGCTTCCTCGGACGCTTCTCAGGCTGAAACCAAGGACGGCGAAAGCGGCGGAAGCTCGGCGGCTTCAAACGCAGGCGGCTCTGAAAACGGCGGCCAAAGCTCACAGGGCGGTCAGGCAGATCAGGGCGGTCAGGCGAGTCAGAGCGGTCAGGCGAGTCAGAGCGCTCAAGGCGGTCAGAGCAGCCAGAGCGCGCAGAGCAGTCAGGGTGGTCAGAGCAGTCAGGGCGGCGCCGAGCAAAAGCAGTCAAGCGAAAAAACCTCTCAGGCTGAAACCATACCCGATTTTTCTCTCGACGAGTACGAACTGCCCTTCATTCCGAATTAAGCAGAACAATTAAGCAAAACCATAAATTGTAGGATCAGCTTTTCTGACCCTACAATTCTTATTTTCAAAAGCAAATGAAAAAGCAAACCAGAAATAAAACGATCTCAAAATTCAAATCAGCGGTTGCCGGAATTATTTTTCCCTGCAGGTGTCCCTATTGCCATATAGTCATCCGCAGAGATGAATACGCGTGCAAAAAATGCGCTGACAAGCTGCCCAAAATCGTCTATCATCGCTTTGCGATAGGCGGCGCTCCCTGCGCGTCGCCGCTGCCGTATCTGAACGAGTACGCAAACGCGGTCAAGAGATTCAAGTTTTCGGGAAAGGGATATTTGGCGCAGGCGTTTTCCTTCCTTATCGCAAAAGCGGTGAGGGAGAGCTACGGCGAATACAGCTTTGATTTTATAACCTGCGTTCCGATGCACATATCCTCGCTTCGCTCGCGCCGCTACAATCAGGCGGAAAAGCTCGCCCGCGAGTGCTCCGAAAGGCTTGATATACCGTTTTTGGACGTGCTGGAGCAGCATAAGAAAAAGGCGGCTCAGCACAGCTGCAAGAGAAGCGAGCGCGCCAAAAACGTGCAGGGCGTGTTCAGGGTGGCGGACAAACCCGCGGTCAAGGGACGCAATATCCTTTTGATCGACGACATAATAACCACGGGCAACACGCTCGGAGAGTGCGTTAAGATCCTGAAGCGAGCCGGCTGCGCCGACGTGTGCTGCGCAACTCTGTGTACGACCGTTGTATAATTTCTTAAAAAAATACTTTTATCTCACGGAGTTTTGTGATATACTATTTTGGAAAGTAACTTTTGGATAACGGAGATGAAATGATGAGCAAGATAAACCGAAGCGTGCTTGCCGAGGGCGTATATTTCAGCGACGTCCGCGACAGCCGCTTTAAAACAATGAAGATTTCCGCGAACCTGATCGTTCCGCTCAGCGAAGAAAACGCCTCCGCAAACGCTCTGCTGTGCGGAGTTTTGTCGCGTTCAACAAAGGCGTATCCCGATTTTACAGCCCTGAGCAAGAAGCTCAGCTCGCTCTACGGCGCCGAGCTCAACGTGTCGATCCGCAAGGCGGGCGACAATCAGGTGCTCACTATTTCCGCCTCGGGACTTGACGACCGCT
The DNA here is from genome assembly GCA_900317875.1 of uncultured Eubacteriales bacterium. Classification (GTDB taxonomy): domain Bacteria; phylum Bacillota; class Clostridia; order Oscillospirales; family Acutalibacteraceae; genus Ruminococcoides. Next base: position 10,052 of record ONIJ01000111.1, on the reverse strand, counting down.
ACACTCTCGGGGGCGAAAGCGTAGCCCGGGAGCTGTCCGAACTGCTCTGCGGCGTGATTTTTGAGCCGAACCTTAAGGACGGCGCGTTCGTCGAGAGCGAGGTCGAGCAGGAGCGCCGTCAGCTTCTTGACCTGATCGATTCCGAGTTCAACGACAAGCGCATCTACGCCAACGGTCAGCTTATCAGGACTATGTGCGCCGACGAAACCTTCGGGCTGAAGCGCTACGGCACCGCCGAAAAAATAAAGGAGGTCACTGTGCATTCGCTTTACGGCACCTGGCAGAACCTTCTTAAAACCGCGGTTTTTGAAATTATGTATATCGGCGACAGCTCGCCCGAAAAGGCGGCAAAGGTCTTTGCCAAGGCGTTTGAAAGCGTCGATAGAGCTCCCGTCAGCGCCGAAACTCAAATCGTCCGCAGGGCGGGCGAGGTCAAGCGCGTTGTCGAGGAGATGAACGTGTCGCAGTCAAAGCTCGTAATGGGCCTGCGCGCAGGTATCGCGCTTCCCGACAGCGAGGTGCCCGCAGCCGCGCTTATGTGCGCTATCCTCGGAGGAACGGCTCATTCAAAGCTGTTCTGCAACGTACGCGAAAAGCAGAGTCTCTGCTACTACTGCGCCTCGCGCTACGATAAGGTGAAGGGACTTGTCATCATCGACAGCGGAGTCGAAGGCGAGAACATCGAAAAGCTCGAAGCCGGCGTGCTCAAGGAAATCGAGGATATGAAGAACGGAGTTATTTCCGACTTTGAGATCGACGCCACCAAAATGGCGGTCATCAATTCATATCACACCTCAAACGACACCGTCAGCGGAATCGAGGCGTGGTACTCGGCTCAGCTTTTTGAGGACAGCTTCAAGACTATCGAGGAGATGGCGGAAACGATCAACGCCATAACAAAGGAAGAAATAATCGCGGCGGCGAAGAAGCTCACGCTCGACACCGTCTTTGTATTGAAAAACCGATAAGGGGGATTTGATGAATACCGCAATAAATGAAGTTAAGTCACCCCGCACGGGCGACAGCTACTTTAAAATCAAACACTTCTCGGGACTGAATATCTACGTCTATCCCAAGGAGGGCTACCGTTCCGCTTACGCTATCATCGGCGCGAAGTACGGCAGCATCAACACCTGCTTTTCGCTTGACGGCGGAGAGAAGATCACCGTGCCCGACGGCATCGCGCACTATCTTGAGCACAAGCTGTTTGAGAGCGCCGAGGGCGACGCCTTTACGCGCTACGCCGAAACAGGCGCTTCGGCGAACGCCTACACCAGTTTTGAAAAAACCTGCTACCTTTTTTCCTGCACCGACAAGTTTGACGAGAGCTTTGAGATCCTGCTCGACTTTGTTCAGGATCCGTATTTCACGGCTCAGACCGTCGCAAAGGAGCAGGGCATCATCGGTCAGGAGATCAAAATGTACGACGACTCTCCCGACTGGCGCGTGATGTTCAATATGCTGCAGAATATGTACCGTAATCACCCCGTGAAAATAGACATCGCGGGAACCGTTGAGTCAATCGCCGAAATCACCGCCGAAAAGCTCTACGACTGCTACAACACCTTCTACAATCTCAACAATATGGTGCTGTGCGTTTCCGGCAACGTCACCGTTGAGCAGGTACTTAAAACCTGCGACAGGATGCTCAAGCCCTGCGAGGAGCACAAGGTCGAGAACTTCTTTGAGGACGAGCCCTATGAGATCGCGGAGCCGTATGTCGAGCAGAGCTTTCCCGTTTCAATGCCGATTTTCAACTTCGGCTTCAAGGAGCGCGCGGATAAACAGCTCGACGAAAAGCAGCTTGCCTGCACCGATATTCTGCTGTCGGCTCTCGCGTCACCGACAAGCGCGCTCTACCGCGAGCTGATGGACAGCAACCTCATCAACAGCACATTCTCCTATGAGCTTTTCGAGGGACCGCGCTACTGCTCCGTTATTTTCGGAGGAGAGAGCCGCGCGCCTAAGCAGGCTGCGGAGATGATTAAGCAGTATATTTCCAAAATCAAGGAAAACGGCATTTCGGACGAGGATTTCACCATTGCCAAAAAGGCTGTGTACGGCGACATCGTTTCCTCACTCAACTCCGTGAGCGCCATTTCAAATATGATAGCCGACTACCACTTCAACGGCAACGAGCTTTTCACATATATCGAAGCCGTAGCCGCCGCGCAGAAATCCGACGTTGAGGAAAGACTTGCCCGGATGCTCGACGTAAACAACTGCACGCTGTCGGTAGTCAGAAATTCGGAGGAGTAATATGACAGAAAAATATCACGTAAGATTTCCCGGACTGGGTTGGGAGTTCGACATCAGCAACGTCGCCTTCACTCTCGGAAAATATCCCGTGTACTGGTACGGACTGATCATCGCGACAGGACTTCTGCTCGCGATGCTATACGCGTGGAGAAGCGGTCCGCGCTACAAGGTGGACGTGCCCAAGCTCTTTAACTGCGTAATGGTCGGAATTTTCACGGGAATTGCGGGCGCAAGGCTTTATTTCTGCATTTTCCAGTGGGAATCCTACGCGTCCGATCCGATTTCGATTTTCTATATCCACGAAGGCGGACTCGCGATTTACGGCGGAATCATCGGCGCTCTCGCGGGAGGTCTTTTGATCGCCAAGCTCCAGAAGATGGAGTTTATGCCTATTCTCGACATCACAATGGTCGGCTTTCTGCTCGGACAGGGAATAGGACGCTGGGGCAACTTTATGAACCAGGAGGCGTTCGGCGACAAAACCGATCTGCCTTGGAGAATGATCAGCGAAAACACCTTTATCGACGGAGTCGTTTCAGAGGTGCATCCCTGCTTCCTCTATGAGAGCCTTTGGTGCCTGCTCGGCTTCGGGCTTCTGCATTTTTACGGAAAATACCGCCAGCGCTATTCGGGCGAGATTTTCTATATGTACTTAGTATGGTACGGCTTTGAACGTATGATCGTTGAGGGACTGCGCACCGACAGCCTCTATCTGCCGTTTAAGGTTTTCGGACTCGATGTAAGAGTATCGCAGGTTTTGTCCGCAGTGCTCTTTGTCGTAGGTATTGTAATGCTTGTAATCAACAGAAAAAAGGAGGATCCCTTCTATGCAGATTATCGACGGAAAAAAGGTATCGGCAGAAGTAAAGTCGAAAGTAAAAAAGCAGACTGAGGAGCTTATCGCACGGCACGGAATCACTCCCGGACTTGCGGTGGTGATCGTAGGCGACGATCCGGCGTCGCGCGTTTATGTAAACAATAAAAAGAAGGCGTGCGAGGCAGTTGGCTTCAAATCCGAGGAATACGCCCTTCCCGCGGAAACTTCGCAGGAGGAGCTTCTCGAACTCGTCAACACCCTTAACGGCAAAAAGGATATAAACGGAATACTCGTTCAGCTTCCGCTGCCCAAGCACCTCGACGACAAATCTGTGATTGCCGCGATCAGCAGCGAAAAGGACGTCGACGCCTTTCACGCAGTAAACGTCGGCAAGATTATGCTCGGCGAGTACGATTTCCTGCCCTGCACTCCTGCGGGCGTAATGGAAATGCTCCATCACTACGAGATCCCCGTCGAGGGCAAAGAGTGCGTGGTGATCGGCAGAAGCAATATCGTGGGCAAGCCGATGGCTATGCTACTGCTTCACGAAAACGGCACCGTAACGATCTGCCACAGCCGCACAAAGAACCTCAGGGAGGTCTGCGCGCGGGCGGATATCCTCGTGGCGGCGGTCGGTATTCCGAAGTTTGTCAAGGCTGATATGGTCAAGGACGGCGCTGTGGTGATCGACGTCGGTATGGACAGGGACGAAAACGGCAAGCTCTGCGGCGACGTTGACTTTGAAAACGTAAAGGACAAGTGCTCGTTCATCACTCCGGTCCCCGGAGGCGTGGGACCTATGACGATCGCCACCCTGATGAAAAACACTCTCAAAGCCTGCAAGCTTCAAAACGGCATTGAATAAAAATTTATCGTGAATTATTCACTCAACTGTTTATCTCCGAATTTTATTCGGGGATAAACTGCATTTTAAGCGCTTTTTTGCCAAAAGGCTTGACAATGGTGCGGCGTTGTGTTATAGTATATAAGCCGCGTATTGCGGGTAGGGTATAATTGCGCCCAAAAGAGGATTTTTAATTCCACCCGTTAATAGCGAGACTGATAAAAAGGAATGAAATTATGTACGCAGTGATTCAGACAGGCGGCAAGCAGTACAAGGTAACAAACGACGAAGTTATCTTCATCGAGAAGCTTGACGCGGAAGCAAACGACACCGTGACCTTCGACGTTGTAGCCGTTGGCACAGACGACGGTATCAAGGTCGGCACTCCCTTTGTTGAGGGCGCCAAGGTAACAGGTGAGGTCGTTAAGAACGGTAAGGGCAAGAAGATCAGAGTAGCTACCTACAAGCCTAAGAAGGGCGAAAAGAGAGTTATGGGTCACAGACAGCCTTACACTCAGGTTAAGATTACTTCAATCGAGGCATAATGATTCAAGTAATTGTTACGGTTGAGGACAGCGTCATCACGGGCTTTGAGCTCAGCGGACACTCGGGGTTTTCCGATGAGGGCAGCGACATCGTGTGCGCTGCGGTGAGCTCCGCGGCTTATATGACGGCAAACACCGTCACCGACGTGCAGGATCTCGATTGTCTTTTGACCGTAGACGACGGATTTATGAAGCTAAGTCTGTCAAAACCCGAAGCAGAGGCGGCGCAGGTTATTCTGAACGGCTTTTTGCTTCACATTAATGCTCTGTCGCAGGAGTATTCTCAGTTTATTGATTTAAAAATTTCGGAGGTGTAAGGTAATGCTTAAAATTAATATCCAGTTATTCGCTCATAAAAAGGGAATGGGTTCAACCAAGAACGGCCGTGACAGCGAGTCAAAGCGCCTCGGCGTAAAGCGCGCTGACGGACAGAAGGTTCTCGCGGGCAACATTCTCGTAAAGCAGAGAGGCACACACATTCATCCCGGCGCCAATGTAGGCAAGGGCTCAGACGACACTCTGTTTGCCAAGATCGACGGCGTTCTCAGATTTGAGCGCGTAGGCAAGGACAGAAAGCGCGCAAGCGTTTATCCTGTTGAGCAATAAGCAACGAAGTTAAGGGTGGGTAGGTATTACTCACCCTTTTTTTTAAGACAGATTTACTCACATAAAAGAAGGTGAAGCTATGTTTGTAGATAAGGCAAATATCCGCATTAAGGCGGGCGACGGCGGCGACGGCGCGGTGGCGTTCCACCGCGAAAAATACGTTGCGGCAGGCGGTCCGGACGGCGGCGACGGCGGAAAGGGCGGCGACATCGTTTTTGTTGCCGATACAAATCTCTCGACGCTCGCAGACTTCCGCTACAAAAGAAAATACACCGCTCAGCGCGGCGAAAACGGCAGGGGCGGTAAGTGCAACGGCAAAAACGCCCAAAACCTCGTTATCCGCGTGCCCTTCGGCACCGTTATCAAGGAGGAGAGCACGGGCAGAATACTAGCCGATATTTCCGACAACGAGCCGCACATCGTCGCTAAGGGCGGCAAAGGCGGCTGGGGGAATCCTCATTTTGCAAACGCCGTAAGACAGGTCCCGCGCTTTGCCAAGCCCGGTCTCCCTGGTGAGGAATACGATGTGGTGCTCGAGCTAAAGCTCCTCGCGGACGTTGGATTGGTCGGCTTTCCGAACGTCGGAAAGAGCACACTCGTGTCGGTCGTTTCACAGGCAAAGCCCGAAATCGCCAACTACCACTTCACCACAATAACTCCCGTCCTCGGCGTTGTGTCGATGGGCGAGGGCTCCAGCTTCGTAATGGCGGATATTCCCGGCTTGATCGAGGGCGCGTGGCAGGGCACGGGACTGGGGCACCAGTTTCTGCGCCACGTTGAGCGCTGCCGTATGCTTGTCCACATCGTTGACGTCTCGGGCAGCGAGGGACGCGATCCCAGGGAGGATTTCGAAACTATCAACTCGGAGCTCGAAAAGTTCAATCCGGAGCTCGCCGAGCGCCCGATGATCGTCGCCGGCAACAAGTGCGATATGGCAACCGACGAGCAGATCGAACAGTTCAAAAAATACGTCAGCGACAAGGGCTACGAGTTTTTCCCGATTATGGCGGCGATCCGTTACGACGTCGATCCTATGCTGAAAAAAATTCAGGAAATGCTTTCAAAGCTTCCGCCGATAGCCACCTTTGAGCCTGAGCCTGCTCCCGTGCTGAGCGAGGCGGACTTTGAGGATCACACTGTCAGCATCAAAAACGTCAACGGTATCTACGTTGTCGAGGCGGACTGGCTGCTTCAGGTTATGCGCGGTATCAACTTCGACGATTACGAAAGCCTCAACTACTTCCAGAAGGTTCTGGTCAACGGCGGCGTTATCGAAGCGCTGCGCCAAAAGGGAGTAGAGGACGGCGACACCGTGTCGATCTACGACGTGGAATTTGATTTTATGGAGTAAGAGTATGCACAATCAGACAGATGATTATTCACCGCTGACGCTCGCCTTTGTCGGCGACGGAGTATATGACCTGCTCGTCAGGGAGCACCTTGTGCGCCAGGCGAACAGACCTGTTGGAGAGCTGAACAAAACAAAGGTAGCAATGGTCAACTGCAAAAGCCAGGCGAAGTTTGCCTCACGGCTGATGCCGAGCCTCACCGAAAAGGAGGTTGCCGTTTATAAGCGCGGAAGAAACGCCGCGCCCAAATCGACGGCGAAAAACGGCACCATCGCCGAATACCACAGCGCGACCGGACTTGAGTGTTTGTTCGGATACCTGTATCTCAACGGCGAAAAGGACAGAATTTCAGAGCTGTTTGAAATGATTATCAATCTGTGATCCGAGGTGGTAAATATGAATTCAAAGCAGAAAAACCTCATAATTGCCGCAGCCTCGCTTGTGCTGATCATTATTTTTATGATTGTTTCGATTTCGATAGCCTCGTGCAGAAACACCGAAAAGGACAGCGGTAAAAGCGCCGAGCCGATAACGGTCATCGCCGCGACCGAAAATACCTGACAGAATACCGAAAACGCGCCGAGTGCGCGTTTTTTTGCGTCACCGCATGATTTCGTTTCCGTAAACTTAAATTTTTTAACGTACTTGTAAATTGAATGATAGTATGTTATAATAATTTTGTATAAATTTTCAGAGAAAGACGGTGACTATAATTGCTTAAAAGAATTATATCTACACTTCTTGCTGCGCTGATGCTTACAGGCGCCGCGGTTTCCATAAGCGGATGCGGCGAAAGCAAAAAATCGGAAAGTAGCGAGAGCGAATCCTCGGGCGAAGAATCGGCCACTGAAGAATCGACCACCGAAGAGGGGGAAAAGCCTTCTCCGATGTCCGATTCAACCGCTGCGGTTGCAAACGGCTCGATCCTTCAGGTGTTCTGCTGGGATTTTGATACGATAAAACAGAGTATGCCGGACATAAAGGCGGCGGGCTTTACCGCTATCCAGACCTCTCCGGTCAACGAGTGTTTGGTTGGCGAGGACGGCGGAATGGAGCTCTACGGCGACGGCAAGTGGTACTATCACTACCAGCCCACCGACTTCAAAATCGGTAACTATCAGCTCGGAAACAGAGAGCAGTTCAAGGAGATGTGCGACGTCGCGCACCAGAACGGTATCAAGGTACTCGTTGACGTGATTGCAAACCACACCACTCCGAGAACCGACAAGGTATCTCAGGATCTCATCAATGCCGGCGGCGGCAGCCTCGAAACGCTCTATCACGAGCATAACAAGGACGACATCATGAACTATGATAACCGCCTGCAGTGCACGACCGCAAAAATGGGCGGACTTCCCGACATCAACACCGAGCGTCCGTCGTTCCAGGAGTACTTCTTCAAATTCATCAACGACTGCATCGACTGCGGCGCAGACGGCTTCCGCTATGATACCGCAAAGCACATCGGACTTCCCGACGATCCCAAGGAGGATGACGGCTATGAAAATAACTTCTGGGAGAAGGTAAAGACCGAAACAAAGGATTACGATCAGAAGTTCATCTACGGCGAGGTTCTCCAGGGCGGCAACGACAGAGTCGAGGACTACATCAAGGAAATCGGCAGAACGACTGCCAGCGCTTACGGCAGCAAGATCCGCTCGTCGCTTTCAAACAATTCTCTCAACAAGTCAGTTATTGAAAAATATTGGCTCGGCTCTGTGGATCCTACGGTGGTGACCTGGGTTGAGTCCCACGACAACTACATCAACGACAAAACCTTCACCGAGCTCAATAACGACCAGATCATTCTCGGATGGTCGATAATCGCTTCCCGCAAGGACGGCACTCCGCTGTTCTTCTCGCGTCCCTACAACAGCAAGCAGGGCGACGAGTGGGGAATGAACCGCATAGGACCTCAGGGCGACGATATGTACAAGGACGCCCGCGTTACAGCCGTTAATCACTTCCGCACGGCTGTTATCGGCGAGGACGAGTCCATTGTCAATCCCGGCGACGACACCTCCGCGGTTATTATCGAGCGCGGCAAAAAGGGCGCGGTGATCGTCAACACCAAGGGCGAGTTAAAGACAGGCTTTGACATAGGCCTCGAGGACGGAGAATACACCGACCGCGTCGACGGCAAGACAGTTTACACCGTTAAGGGCGGCAAGCTCACCTCCGACAAGACTGTTCCCGAAAACACCGTGGTAGTTCTTTGCAACGACGGCTTCAAGCAGGAGGCTCCCATGGCAAACGCGGGCGTAGCTAAGGACACCGTTTTCAAGACCGACGGCAAAACCCTCAGCGCAGTGCTCACTCTCGAAAACGCCGAAAAGGGAACCTACACTATCGACGGCAAGGCGACCGAGTTCAAGAACGGCGACAAAATCACTGTTAACAAGCCTGCTCAGGGCAACGTTGTAAAGGTTGAGCTCCGCGCTAAAAACAGCGAGGGCACCGAAACCTACGAGCGCGTTGAGTTCACCTTTGAGGATCGCTACCAGATCAAGAAGGGCACAAAGATCTACTTCCAGCCGCCCTCAAACTGGGACGCGAGCAAAATCTCCGTCTATATCTATAACATTGCCGACGAGGACGAAAATAAATATTGGCCGGGCGAAGCTATGACCAAGGAGTCCGACGGCAAATTCAGCTACACGTTTACAAGGGATTGGGACACTCCGCTTATGATATTCAACGACGGAACCTATCAGTCTCCCGCCGACAAGGGCGTAGTAGTTGAGCCTAACAAAATTTACGTTGTATAAAAGGAAGGATATGAAATATGAGCGAAAACAATTTAAAGGTTGAAAACAGCAAAATCCCCGCCGAGGATATAAAAAACCCGAAGCTAAAGGAAGCGATCGAGGCTATGCAGGCGGACGGCAGCAAGCTGAACATTGACAGGATGATCACCGAGGTCGTCAGGGCAAAGTTCATTCTGCCCGCAAACGTTACCCAGATCCCGAACGCACGCACCCAAAACGGAAGAACGGTTATGGGCAACTCCACTCAGGTTCAGTTCCGCCTGCTTGAAAACAACCAGACCAAGCAGAAGTTTTTCGGCGTGTTCACCGACATCGAGGAGATGAACAAGTGGAACGGCACCGTCGGCTCTCACAAGGTAGTCACCGACTTTGACAGCATTGCGGGTATGATTATGGATCCCGAGTCAAACACTGCCGGGTTTGTGATCAACGCCTTCGGCAAGAGCGTGACCTTCCCGAAGCCTATGGCGATCTCGATCAAGCAGCAGTATGATTATATGCGCCGCAAAAAGAACATCATCGAGAACGGTACCCAGGTCAGGGTAGGCGAGCCCGAAGAATATCCCATCGATATGATGGCGGCTCTCATCAACCATCTTTCAACCGAGCCTCAGGTCAACGCAGCGTACCTGCGTATGATCGAAAAGGACGAAAAGAAGGGATACTTCATTGTTGTTGACTTTTTGGGCGATATGGACAAGACCTTCGAGGGTATTGCCGACGCAGCAAAGCCCTTTATCGACGATGAGGAGGCTCTCACCATTATGCCGATCACAATGGAATTTGCAAGACAGGCTGTAAAGGAAATCGAGCCCTTCTACAAAAAAGCAGAGGAATAAAAACAAAGGCTGTTTGGAAAGTTCT
>ONIJ01000110.1 GCA_900317875.1 uncultured Eubacteriales bacterium | reverse complement strand
GTTTGTATATGAGAAAAAACTGCAATACCCGATAAATATCAAAACGCCCAACGCTAAGCTGGCAAAAGCTGTGATGAGCCAGCTCGGAGGTCCCGACGGTGAGCTCGGAGCCGCGCTGAGGTATCTGAATCAGCGCTACACAATGCCTTTGCCGGAGCTTAAGGCGACTCTTACGGATATAGGTACCGAAGAACTCAACCACGTTGAGATGATCGGTACGATATTGTATCAGCTCACAAAAAATCTGTCTGTCGACCAGATCAAGGCACAGGGCTTCAGCGATTATTTTGTCGATCACACCCTCGGTGTTTATCCGCAGTCAGGCTCGGGAGTGCCGTTTACTACGGCGTATCTCCAGTCCAAGGGCGACGCTATTACAGATCTTCACGAGAATTTAGCCGCCGAGCAGAAGGCGAGAACGACCTATGACAACATTCTCAGGCTCGCCGACGACTACGACGTCAAGGACGCAATCCGCTTTTTGCGCGAGCGTGAAATAGTCCACTATCAGCGCTTCGGTGAGAACCTCAGACTCCTGACCGACAAGCTCGACGAGAAGAATTTCTACGCCTTCAATCCCGAATTTGACCGGGAACGTTTCAATCAGTGCGATCGACGAATGAAGTAGTCGGTGCGCTTTCGGAGAACAGCATAATATTAAAAAAATCAGGTCGGGTGCAATGCCCGGCCTTATGCATTTTGAAAAATCAGTGAAAAACCTGTCTGACGAGTTTTACATTGAGTTGACGGGCGATGAGTTTGACATAACCATCAAAGCACCCGAGAGCCTTAATAACACACTAATATTAAAAAGCACTCAAATGAGCTCAAGCAGATGTTTGAGAATAAAGTGAAGTACAGCAATACCATCGATGCCGATGACGTTCTTAAGTTAAAGGAAATATATTACAGCTATGACGGCTACGCTTATGTTGACGGGTACCTAATTTCTCCTGCTACAACGCGACGAAAAAGACATATAATACGGCGGAGATCGATATTCTTTATCTTTACGTTCAGGACGGCAAGGCTGATGTTATGCCGCAGGGATATTTTAAAATATCAAAAACTGCTAAAACAATGGATGAGATAAACGAGTTCCTCAAAAAATACAGCCTTAATGAAAAGTCTCATAAGGTTATTAAGGTTTTGTAAGCTCAATCTGATATGAAAAACAAATAAGGTCGGGTACCGAAAACCCGACCTTTGTTTTTTTCTGTTCAGTTTTATTCTTCAAGAACCTTTTTTATCATAAATACCGTCGCCGCGATTGCCGCTGCCGCTCCGATTCCGCCCGCAATCAGTTTTCTGACAAACGGGACGTTGTAGTCAAGCGTGGCATAGGAGGCGGTTATCATATGACGAAGCAGGGGATAGAGAAGCTCGCGCTGTTCGCTGAGAACGTCCGATTCCATATGCGGAGTCTTTTCGAATATCATTGTGGCGCGGTTTTCGCAGGAGTATTCCTCCCATTTAATTCCTTCAACCGAGGGATCGCCCGTTTTTGCAAAATTTGTCCACATTTCGGTCACGGCCTGCGAGAGCTGCTCGTCGGCGCGCTCGCCGGTGAAAATGCTCTCGTCAAGATTTCCGAAAACATATGCCAGCTCAACCGCGTGACAGGCGCCCCTGTAAGGGATAGCCGATGGATGAGTCCAGTAATACATATAGGCTTTTCCGCCGTTTTTCGAGTGCTGAGACGCCTGTTCAATTGCCGGAAGCCTGAACATCATCTCGTCATAAAACTCCGCCATACGCCACATACTGTGTCCGCTCTGCAGCTTCAAAAATTGCTTGACACGCTGTTTGTCGTCCTTTGTGAGCACACGCAGGTCGTTTTCAAACTTTACCGGAATGCTGAATCGGAAGGGGATAAGACCGCCGATTTCACCTACCCAGTAATTTGCCTCGTCGGAGTTTGTGCCTATCAAAATATCGACGTCGGCTGTGGCTCCGCTTCGGTAGGGCTCATATGGATCCGAAGGAATAAGCCTTCCGTCGCGCTGCGGAAAGTTGTTGTAATAGTTGAGCTTTTTGTTTATTTCCATCAGGCTGTCTTCGCTCAGCTTAAGCAGCCCTTCCATCGTCTTTGTTTTGCTCTCCTTCATCAGGCGCACGGAAAAGTCGCGGCACTCCTCCTTTGAGAAGGTTAGTGCCACCGAGCCGCTTTCGGCGATCACTCTTTTGAAAAGCCCCTTTGCCTGCGGAATAATCGGGAGCAGCGACACGCTGCCGCCGCCGGCTGATTCTCCGAAAATAGTCACATTTTTCCTGTCGCCGCCAAAGGCGCGGGCGTTGCGGTTGATCCAGCGCAGGGCTTCGATCTGGTCGAGCAGTCCGAGGTTCGGTGCGTCGGGATATTTTTCCCCTCCTGTAAAGCAGCTCAGATCGACAAAGCCCATCAGTCCCACGCGGTAGCCGACGGTTATCAGAATGATGTCGGGATGGCGCCTGACGAAGTTTTCGCCGTCGTAGAGCGGATCGGCGGTGCCTCCCCAGCCGTAGGAGCCTCCGTGGAAAAATACCATTACAGCCTTTTTTTCGCTTGTGTCGGCGGAGTTTTTCCACACGTTGAGGTACAGACAGTCCTCGCCCTGAGGATAATACGAGGCGACCTCGGTTTTCCATTCGGTCTGAATGGGCGATTTGCCGTTGTAGAACGCCTCTCTGATCTCGGCGCTGTCAGGGCAGGGCAAAGGCGCCTTCCATCTGAGCCTGCCGACGGGAGGACAGGCGAAGGGTATACCCTTAAAGGAGATTACGTCTCCGCTTTTTTTGCCGATGAAAACTCCGTTGCCGCAGGAAGCGGACACGGAAGGATCATATTCTCCCGTTACAAGTCTGTTTATTCCGTATGTTGAGCGGATTGTATCTTTTATGCTGCTCATTTCTTTCTCCTGAACACACACGCCACTGTTTCAAAAATGTTTTTCTTGTTCACATTGCGCTTGCGGATCTCTCCGATCGAGATGTCGGTGTGCGAGTTTTGATTAACCAGCGCGTGAGCTACGCGCACAAAGGTATTCCTGAACACCTCCATACTCGCGTCCTTGTACAGGCTTGCGGCGTAGTCGATCATCAGGATCAGGCCGTCCTCGCCGTCGAGGATCTCCATATCGAGAATTGTCTGCGAAGCCGCTTGGTTCTGTCGGATGTCGATTGTTTCGACGTTCATTCCCTCAAGTCCGCCCATATCGCGGATGTCGCGCTGATAGAGAAGATAGGCGGATTCCTTTTCACCGACCTGATTGTGGATGTCTACATAGGGATAGCAGCTGTGCTCGATGCCCCTCTGAACCTGACGGTGAACCTCGCCAAAAAGGTCGCGCAGTGTCATATCGGGATTTAATCTCACGCCGACGGGCAGGTCGCGGAAGAGCAGTCCGACAGTGTTCATCGCGGTCATATCCTCGCGGCCGTTGTAAATCCACGAGATTTTTACATCCTTTGCCTTGTTGTAAATTGCGATGGAGAGCAGCGCTACGGTGATAAAGAACTCGTTGCGGCTGATCTTGTAGGCGCGCTCGACGGCCTTGAGCTCAGCCTGCTCGATTCCGAGCGGCGCAAAAAGCTCGCCCATTTCGTTTTCGCGTGACTCGTGGTCGTATTTCGGATAGCTCACCCATTCAACGCTGTCGTAGTTTTCCTCAAAGTAGCGGCGGCTTTCCTCGTAGAAATCGGTTTTAAGGGCGTCCTCGCGGTTTTTGAGGAAGAGGTAATAGAGGTCGGGTTCTGGCTGCATTCCCATATAAGCCTTGCCCACATTGCCCATAAACACCTTAAGGGAAGTGCCGTCAAAGAGGGTGTGGTGAACGTCGAAGAAAATGTAGCCGTTCTTTTCGGTTTCGAAAACACGGCAGCGATGCAGACAGCCGCCGATGATTTTGAACGGCTGAACGAGGGTGTCCTTTATATTTGAAAACTCAAATTCGCTGATTTTTTCAACTCTGATGTCCTGCAGTACCTCCGGAGTGTAGCGCTGGATTATCTCACCGTCGCTGTTGAAGCGGAAGGTCGTCAGCAGCGCGGAGTGGTGTCTGATCGCCGTGTGCATTGCCTGCGCGAGCTTTTCGAGATCAAAGAGTTCCTTGTCTACCTTGAGCATTGAAAACAGGTTGTACATCGTGGATTTAGGCGTGTAGAGCTGATAATCCACCATATAGAGCTGCTCGGTCGTCAGCGGATGATCGCTTTCCATTGCGCGGGCGTTCTTGATTTCGGGAGACTCGCCGTCGTCGTCAGAGTGGTTCTCCTCATACAGTACTGCGATTCTCTTCGGGGTTCTTCCGCGGAAAATCTCGCCCGCGTTCAGTCCCGGAAGTCCGCTTTCGGCAATGACTCTTATCGAACCCAGCGAGTCGCCGCCGAGCTCGTAGAAATCGTCGTTGACGCCGACCTGTTCGAGCTTCAGTACCTTTTCCATAGCGGCGCAGAGCTTCTTTTCCGTTTCCGTTTCGGGAGCCACATAGTCCGTTTTGAAGTCTGAGGCGTCGGGCTGAGGAAGCGCCCTTCTGTCCATCTTGCCGTTTGGCTTGAGTGGAACCTTGTCGATTTTGATGTAGTAGGCGGGAATCATATAGTAGGGAAGGCGCTTCGAAAGCTCCTCGCGCATTTTGTCGGCGTCGACCTCAACGTCGGCGGTGTAGTAGGCGCACAGATAGCTTTTTCCGCTTTCCTCAAAGCCGCGCGCGGCTACCCAGTCAATTCCGAGTACCTGCTTTACCGAGGCTTCGATCTCGGCGGGCTCAATACGATTGCCGTTGATCTTGATCATATCGCCGGACCTGCCGAGCAGCACATAGCTTCCGTCGGGTTCTTTGCGCGCGAGGTCGCCGGAGCGGTACATTCCGTTGACGAACGCCCTTTCGGTTTCCTCGGGAAGATTAATATAGCCGCGGACATAGGGATTCTCAAAGCAGAGCTCGCCGATTTCTCCATCGGCGGCTTCGTTTCCGTCCTCGGTGACGAGAGTGATTTTGGCGTCGATCTGCGGCTTTCCAATGGGACAGGTTTCGTATGCCTTGTCGATTTTGAAAACTCCGACCGCAAAGCCGCTTTCGGAGGCGGCATATACATTGATGAGGTCGAGGTTCTTGTTGTAGAGATTATTTGCCGGTTCACTGCCGACAAACAGCATTTTGAGGAATGGTCCCGTTTGGTTTCCGAGCATACGTACGTATGACGGAGTGAGAAAGGTGATGGTAATCCGCTTTTCAAGGAAAAACTTTTTGAGCGCGAGCGGGTTCTTGATTGTGGCATAGCTCACAATAAACATCTTGGCTCCGCAAACGCTGAGCTGTTTTAAGAGCACGAGCACCGAGGCGATGAAGTTCATAGGTGCGAGCAGCGCAACCCTTTCTTTGTTTGTAAAGGGGCTTTCGCCGTCGATTTTTACCGAATCGATGGCTCTCTGCAGATTGCCGTATTCGTGCAGAACTCCCTTGGGATTTCCGGTTGTGCCCGAGGTGTAAATCGCGTATGCCGCGTCGTGAGGCTCCGCGCTCTCGCTGCCGTTCTTGGGCTCGGTTTCCATAACCTTGTCCCAGTTTTCTGCGTTGAGCTCAAATTTGCAGCCGCAGTCGCGCTTTATGTACTCTATTCGCTCGGGAGCGTAGGTGTCCTCTACGAGCGCCCAAGCCGCGCCTGCTTTCCAGACGCCGATCATAGCTATTACGGGCATAACGCCGCGCGGCAGGTCGATCAATACAAAATCCTCCCTGCCGATCCCGTTTTGGCTGAGATAAGCGTAAATCCTGCCGCTCATATCGTCGAGCTGCGAGTAGGAGATTCCCTTTAGGTGCGCGTCATCAAACAAAATCGAAGCATTCGGTTTTTCCTGAGCATACTGCCTGAGTAATGAAATAATATCCAATGTTATTCACTCGTTTCAAAATTAAGTATTTCGTCGAAGCCTGTTACCTCGAAAACGTCGCTTACTGCCTCGCTGACGTTGATCAGCTTCATTTCGCCCTGTGCAGACATTTTTTTCTGTAGGGTGAGCAGCACTCTCAGACCGGCGGAGGATACGTAGTTGACCTCCTTGAAGTCGAGAATAAGCTCCGTTATTCCGTCGAGGTGAGGCTTTACGTCCTCCTCAAAAACCGGGGCGGTAGCGGTGTCGATTCTGCCGCTGATCGCTACATTCATCTTGTTTCCGTCTTGCTTTCTTTTGATGTTCATAAAATTAGCTCCTTTATATTGTAACTGTCAGATTGTTCAGATCCATTGTACTGATGTATTTTATGTCTTTTGCCATTCCGCTTACCATATTGATTCCGATGTTTTTGGTGCGGTCGTCGGTTTCGTTCGCCTTTGCCCACTCCAGCGGATCAAACTTTGTGCAGTTGTCCCTGATTCGAAGCGTCCAGCCGTCGTCGAGCTTGATTACGCGTACGTCGATGCTGTGGTTTTTCTTGTCGGCAAAGCCGTAGGTGATGATGTTGTTGCATAGCTCCTCTACGCACAGCGCCATCATCATACTCTCCTTGGCGGTCGCGCCTCTGTCGGAACAGAATTTTTCGACGTTCTCCGAGGCGGGGATTACCTCCTCAGCCGTTGAAACCGAGAAGTCGAGCAGGTTGTCCTCCGAAACTCCGAAGGGTTCCTTCAGGAAAAGGAAGTCCTTGATCCGATAGGGGATACCGCGTTTTCTTATTGCGGCGAAAATGAAAATCGAGAGAAGCTGCAGCGATTCGCCGACTAAGAACGCCAGCCAGACGGCGTCGGTGTCGAGAGCGCCGAAAAGCACGAGCGCGGGGAGAACGATGAATACGAAGTTTTCGAGGAAGCAGAAGATGTTTGAAATCACCATCCGCTTCATTCCCTGAGTGTAGTTTACAAAGGCGACGTTTAATCCGTAGAAAAGCGTTGACAGTGCGTAGAAGCGCAGACCGCGCGTTGCGAGATTGACCATATCAGCGCCGTCAGCCGAGCCGAACAGTCCCGCTATCGACTCTGCGAAAACGAGCAGCAGAACCGCGAGGGTGCCGCTGACGAGCAGAGCGGTTTTTATCGTGACTCTGACCAGCTTTTCGGCGGCGACTCTGTCGCGTTCGCCGAGGATCATTCCGGCGATCATCGCCGTCGTCATCGCAACGCCCATCATAGTTGACGAGGTGAAATTGATTACCGTGTTTACAACGCCGAGAGCCGCTACCGCCGCGCTTGAAAAGGCAGAGGCGATCATTATGCGGTTGAGGGCGGTGTTCCTGAGCATTGCCGAGGCAGAGCCTACGGCTGAGGACGAACCTGTTGTGAACAGTCCGATTAAGTGCTTGAACTTGAGTCCCTTGAGGCTGAACTTGAAGATTATGTCCTTTTTGGTGAAGTGGAGGAGCATAATTACCAGGGCGGTGAAGTAGCTCATCGAGGTAGTGAGTCCCATACCGAGCATTCCGCCGTGGATAACAAGCGCGTTTACGAGGTCTCCGACTATGTCCATCAGCGTCATTACAACAACAGCCACGATTACTCGGTTGGCGTCGCCGTCAAGTCTCATCAGAGCGTTGAACTCAAACAGGAACAGCACGCAGGGGAATGAGAACACAACGCCGAGAAGGTAATCGGAGGTGTCGCTCAGCAGCTCCGAATTTGCAGGCGCTCCGAGCACCATTGCAATTTCATTTCTGAAAACCAGTATTGCCGTCATAATGATCGTTGAGATCACCACTGTTATTAACATACACATGGAAAAAACTCTGCGAGCCTTGTCTACGCTGCCGGCGCCGAGGTGCTGAGCGCAGTTGATTTGAGCGCCCGAAGCCAGAATTCCGCTGAACACCGTCGTGAGGTTGATTATCGGAGTTACAAGTCCGTATGCCGCCATACTCGTGGTGCCCAGGAAGCGTCCGATGACTATACCGTCAATTACTATGCCGATCATCGTCGCAATTGCCGCGGCTATTATGCTGACAACCGAATTGCGGAACAGTTTGTTGATTATTTGTCCGTTATTTTTCATAGCAGATTAATCTCTCCGTTGGATTATTTAAGACTCTTTTTTATTCGTAAAATGTTCTGACCGTTTTTGTATTCGTATTCAACCATTGTCATTGTTTTCTTTACAAGGAAAATTCCCAGCCCGCCTGCGGGACGGTCCTCGGCGGATTGGTGAGTATCTGGCTCAGCCTGTTCGAGCGGATTGAAGGGGATTCCGTTGTCGATAAAGGTGATTATCACCGAAAGCGGCTCCTCCTCGACCTCAAAGCGGACTGTTGCGTTGCCGATGTCGGGATGATAGGCGTATTTAGCGATGTTTCCGAACAGCTCGTCAATCGCAATCGCTATCTGAGTCTGCGCCTTCATCGGGCAGTCGAGCCGGTTGAGCTCGCGGTTGACAAACTCGGTCACCTTTTCAATGTTGCCGACTGCCGCTTCGAGTGTAAGCTCCTTCATTTCATATTTTTCCCCTTTTGGTTTTCCGAGAAAGTGGATGCAAAGCATTGTAAGATCATCAAACTGAGGCTGTTCGCCGCAGAAGGTGCGCACGTCTCTTTTAACCGCCGCAAGGATCTGTGCGGGTGTGCCTTCCTTTCTTCTGTTGAGGGTAGCCAGAAATCTTTCGTAGCCGTACTGCTGCTCCTCGATATTTTCGGCCTCGGGAACTCCGTCGGTGTATAAAAAGAGCTTTGAGCCCGGATCGAGCTGCATATCGTACTCCCTGTACTTCACGCCCTCCATTCCGCCTACGACAAAGCTGTGCTTGTTTTTGACAATCTCAAATTCGCCGCCCGGCTTTTGGATAATAGGGTATTCGTGACCGGCGTTTGCTGCAGTGAGGTTTCCGTCAGTGAGATTGAGTATTCCCAGCCAGACGGTGACAAACATCTCCTCGTGATTGCTTTCGCAGATTTCCCTGTTGACGGTTTCGAGCACCTTTGCAGGGCTTTCGCCCGACATTGCGCAGTTTTTAATAAGAATCTTTGACGACATCATAAACAGTGCTGCGGGAATGCCTTTGTCGGAAACGTCTGCGATAACAAGTGCGAGCCTGTTGTCGTCGATCATAAAGAAGTCGTAAAAGTCGCCGCCTACCTCCTTGGCGGGAGTCATTGAGGCGTAGAGGTCAAATTCGGAGCGTTCAGGCATAAAGGGGAATTTATTGGGAAGGATGTCCGCCTGAATACGTGTCGCAACTCCCAGCTCGAGCTCGGTCGAGGCGATTGTTTTTTCTCTGTCGGCAAAGAGTACGCCGTAAATCAGAACGACCGACACAAGCATTGAGGCGTATTGCGTGCTCAGCCCGAAGGTGTAGCCCGTGAGAGCCTGGTTGAGCAGGGGAATGGCGGCAAAGGAAGCCGCTACCATTTTGTCGCGCCTGCTGGATTTTGACATCATAAGCTCCAGAAGAACTATCATAAGCGCCACGAAAAGATACATCTGGCTGATGTACCATTTGTCGGTGCGCTGATAAAAGCCGTTTTCGTCTACCCTGAAATAGAGCGGATAGAAGAAGTTCACAACGCAGAGCAGAAGCGTCGGAACAAGAAGCAGATTGAGCATGGTGTCGGTCGCGTGCATCAGGGTGTTGTTCATTCCCAGCGCCTTTCGGATGTACTGCCAGAACAGATACACCAGCACGATGCCGTCGACGAACGCGAAAACGTTTACGGTGATGTTCAGGTACCTCAGCTCGGCAATTCCCTGGATTATCCAGGAAACCTCGTCCAAGAACATTGCCAGAGCGTTTACCGTCAGCAGCGAAACAAAAACATAGGTCTGTTCGTTTCTGCCCTTAAGGTTGAGCACGCAGCTGAAGCAGAGCATCACGCAGATCGACATACAGAAAATGTCTGCGCCGATGCTGAAAAGCCAGCCTGCCTCCATATCGGAAAAGCCGCGCGAAAGCAGCAAAATAATACCTGCTGCGGTAAGCGCGACGGAAAGACCGAAGCAGGCGGGAATCACCCATTTCATATTGTCTATTTTGGCGGGAAGCTTGTTTACATATTTTACATATTTCATATTTGCCTTCAAACAGTTCAAACCCCTTTTTGATTGGAGCACTTTTATATATATACATTATACCAAAAAGAACTGCAAATGCAAGAAAGATTATGTAAGATTTCGGTTAATATCCTGTTACCTTTTTGTAACGGCAGGTACAATATATAGTTATGAACAGATGTATATTATTCAATATTTGCGCATATTTTAAGGGTGTGCGGCGGTTATTATCTACAAACCGGAGCGCTTTCGGAACGGGTGCATTTGTGACCTTGAGTCATTGACTGGAGAGGGGTTTTGAGATATAATTAACTCGATAATATTTGACCAAAAAATATATGTTTCCGTTTTGTGTAAAAACAGGGGGGAATAATGAAAAGTAATATTCTGAAATTCAAGGCGGTAATCGCTCTGCTGCTTTCGGCGGCGCTTGTATTCGGAGCCTGTCCTTTTTCTGCCTTTGCCGATGAGGATGAGAAAGAGAAGGACTATCCTCTCTACAAGGGCACCTTCCGCTATTCCGGCAAGTCTCCGAACGGGGACGACGAGTTTTTCTACTCTGACGCGTTTTTCACCAAGCCGGGCACCGAGACCAACGTTGAACTGCGGTCTATGTCCGCGGTTATCGCGATGGCTACCAATTCTTTTTCGGATGAAAAGTACGTCGGCAAGGGCATTACGGATTTATTCACCGATATTGGCTTCAACCCAGATACTATAGATATTAAAAACCTGGGGACCACATCGAAGGACACCATCGGCACGGTTATCACACACAAAAATTTTGAGGGCGTGCCTTTGATTGCGGTAGCAATCAGGGGAAATGACTACCGCGAGGAATGGGCATCCAATTTCTGCCTCGGCGAGGACGGAGATCCCGAGGGATTTTCGACCGCCTGCGAAAAGGTTATGACGCGCATAAAGGACTATATGTCCTACAACAGCATTTCAAATGCCAAATTCTGGGTTATGGGCTACAGCCGAGCAGGCGCTGTGGCTAATCTCGTTGGCAGAAAGTTAAACGAGAATAAGGAAAAATACGGAACCAACACAGAAGATATATATGTATATACCTTCGAGGCGGCGCGCTCATCCACCGATGAAACGGTCTATGAAAACATTCATAATATCGTAGACAAAAACGACCTTGTGCCGTATGTTTATCCCTCCGATTGGGATATAGGACTTAACGGCGTTGAGGAGCTCATCGGCGACGACGATGAAACCATAACCGGAAAGAGCTTTGACATCTCCGCCAACGGCTTTGTGACGGACACCTTCGACATTAAAAAGTCAGATTTTCTGGAGGATTTCATTTCATTCTTCTGCGACCACCTGAGCAGGGACGAATATGTTTCTGATTTGCAGGATCCGCTTATGACAATGACCGAAACCTATTTTAAAAAGAGTTCCAGCGGTCAGAAAGATATGATTGAATTTTTTACCGCCGTTATTGACAGCGCGAAGTACGACGGAAACACCGTCGCCGTGATCCTGAAAATACTCGCGGCGCCCGATTCCGACGACACCATCAACAGCGTCACCGACCTCATACATACCCATATGAAAAAGGTCAGAAACAACTCCGATTATTCGTTTACCGACGACGAGTTCGACGCTATGTATGATTGCGTCAAGCCGCTTGTAAAGGTGGTTTCCAGGCTTGTGAAACCCGAGATGATGTACACTACGGAGAGGGACGGCAAGAAGCTCAAGCTCCCGTTTTTCCACATTCTTACGTTCGGAGAAAATATTTCCGAGCTGATAAAATCGCACTGGAACGAAAACTTTTTCGCCAGAATAAAGTCCTACGATCCGCATTACGAGGGAGTTTTCACTGTTCCCGCGGGAAAGGTGATCTGCGGCGAAACGTATTCCTATGACGAGCTTGGCGAGGATTTGTTCAAAAAGGCGGGAGAGCTCGGCTTTGACGACAGCGATTTGAAATACCTGAAAAACGGCTACAACCTGTCGATCGAAAACACCTGCACCGAGCTTGAATCGAAGGATGTCTCCGATAAGCTGCTCGCTTCGGTCAATCTGAATCTTGACGACGATGAGAAGCTGCGCGGTTTCTACAGCATTGAGCTAACTAAGAAAACAGGCTTCAGAACCGAAAAAACCGAATTGAACTATCCCGATTACAAGGCATCTGTCACGCTTGAAACCGATCCTGACGAGGAGCGCAGCTACTCGGTTTACCGACTGGAGGGCGACTCTGTCGAGGAGCTCGAATGTACCTGCGAGCACACCGACGACGGCGACGTGCTCAGGTTCTCCGCTCCCAAGGCGGATAATTACGCGATTTCCTACACTGCCAAGGCGGTTGAAGGAAAATCAGGAAAGGGAACCGAACCGCCGATAATTCTGATAATAATCATTGCAGCTGCGGTTCTCGGCGCGGGAGGATTCGCATTTATGTTCTTTAGAAGAAAAAAGAAAATCGTTAAGCATTAAGGAGAACCGATAATGTCCTTACTTAAAAAGATAAATATGATGATTGCCGCAGCGCTCGTTCTCGTTTTGACGCTCGGAATATTGACAGCCTGTGCGAAAAGCTCGCCATCGGGTTCTTCTTCCACGGCTGACAGCGCTTCGGAGGAAGAAACCTTTCAAAATGAGAGTTCGCCCGCCGAGACGATGATTCCCGCCACGGACGCAGGCACCAAGACTCTGGTGGTGTACTTTTCCGCGACGGGCAACACAAAAAGCGTTGCCGGAAAAATTATCGAAGCAACAGGCTCCGACGGTTACGAAATAATTCCTGCGCAGCCCTACACCGAGGACGACCTAAACTATAACGATCCTGACAGCCGAAGCTCAAAGGAGCAGAACGACGACGGCGCACGCCCGGAAATCGGCGGCGAAAAGCTCTCGCTCGACGACTACGCTATTATTTATATCGGCTATCCTATTTGGTGGGGCAAGGCTCCGAGGATAATGGAAACCTTTGTCGAGAGCTATAATTTCGAGGGCAAGACGGTATTCCCGTTCTGCACCTCGGGTTCAAGCCCGATAGGGGACAGTGCTAAGAATCTCGCCAAGCTCTCGGGCGGAACCTGGCTTGATGGAAAGCGTTTTTCCTCGGATCCATCGGATGAGGAGATTGAAATGTTCATCAACGGAACAAATTTATAATTCGAATTAAGAAAAAACAGCAAGGTCGGGTTTCTCGAAAACCCGACCTTGTTTTTATCGTATTATTGCTCGCTTCGGAAGAATCATCAATCAGACAATGAATCACTGATCGAAACAAGCTCGTCAAGCAGCTTATCGGCCGCTTCTGTTTTTGTAAGGAGCGGCAAATCGGTCACGCCGTCCTTTTTGATGAGAATAATGTGATTAGTGTCGGTGCCGAAGCCCGAGCCCTCGTCACGCAGAGAATTCGCCGCGATTACGTCGGCGTTTTTCTTTTTGAGCTTTGCACGTGAGTTTTCGATCAGATTCTCGGTTTCCATCGAAAAGCCGCATAGAACCTGGTTTTCACGCTTGTTCTCACCAAGCCACTTTAAAATGTCTGTCGTGCGCTTGAGCGGTATGCTCAAATCGTCGCCGCTGTCCGACTTTTTCATCTTTTCGGATTTTGTCTGTGCGGGAGTGTAGTCTGCAACCGCGGCAGTCTTGATGATGAAGTCCGCGTCGACGCAGTTTGCCTTAACAGCCTCAAACATATCCTGAGCGCTCTGAACGTTTAAAAGCTTTACGAACGGCGGAGGAGCAATGCTCACGGGGCCGCTTATCAGAGTAACCTCCGCGCCGCGCAGCATTGCCTGCCTTGCAACGGCGTAGCCCATTTTGCCGGTTGAGTGGTTCGTTATCAAACGAACCGGGTCGATGCTTTCTCTTGTGGGACCCGCTGTGACGAGTACCTTTTTGCCCTGCAAATCCTTTTCCTTCGCGATTTCGTGAAGAATGTAGTCGAGGAGCACCTGTTCCGATGGCATTTTGCCCTGACCTGTATAGCCGCAGGCGAGATAGCCGTTGTCCGGCGGTATAACCGTTACGCCGTATTTTTCGAGGGCTTTCAGATTATCCTGAACTACGGGATTGGTGAACATATTTACGTTCATGGCAGGGGAGACGATCACGGGGCATTTCATCGCCAGGTATGTAGTGCTGAGCATATCGTCCGCGATTCCGTGAGCCATTTTTGCGATTATGTTCGCAGAGGCGGGAGCTATGAGCATTACGTCCGCCTTGTCGGCAACCGAAACGTGAGCCACGTTGAAAATAAAATTTCTGTCGAAGGTGTCGACCATACACTTGTTTTTGGTGAGAGTTTCAAAGGCGATAGGATTGATGAAGTTTACAGCGTTCTTCGTCATTATCACCTGAACGTCGGCGTGGAGCTTAACGAGCATACTTGCGAGATTCGCGATTTTGTACGCCGCTATGCTGCCCGTAACGCCGAGCACCACGGTTTTTCCTTTGAGCATATTGTTCTCCT
>ONIJ01000224.1 GCA_900317875.1 uncultured Eubacteriales bacterium | reverse complement strand
TTTTCAATAATCTGTTTGGGTAACTCTAAGGTAATTCTAAGGGGATAAATCACTCCAATCATTCCCAAAACCCACAAGACAACTTGACCTTGACGGAACTGTAAAAAGAGTGCTAAAATAAATCCGGATTTTTTAATTGCGGATATGTGACGAGAATCCGGAGAACTGTTTTTGGAGGATAAAATGACCGACAACAAATCCGCGTTTGCGGTGAATCAGTATGATGAAAATGTGCGGAAGGTGATTCCGTTTTATGACGAGATTTACGAGCAGATTTTCAGCGTTATTCATCCTTATTTTGTCAGGGAGCTGAAAACGGGCTATATTGTGATCGGCGACCACCGGCATTTTCACGGCTGCACGCTGTTTTTGTACAAGGAGCACGTCGATAAGACCGAGCTGTTTCACCTTGACAAAGCCGAACTTGCGCTTTTCATGGAGGAAATAAAGGCGATGCTGTCGGCGGCGCAGGACAAAAATATTGAGGGATCTTCCATAATGACTGATTCTATGACAACAGGCTCGGGGCATGAAGCTCCGAGCCTGTCAAATAATTTTAATAAACACATATTCCGCTTCCGTTGAGCGTTCCCTGTCAAAGCGGTAACCCCTGTCAAATGCTTTGAGTTCTTCGGGAGAATGGGCGTTGACCTCAGCGGCAAAGCGCACCATCTCCCCTCTTGCCATTTTTGCGTAAACGCCCTTTTGCACTACCCTGCCGTTTTGCAGCTCGCCGAAAACGACGGTGATAAACCTGTCCTGTGGCTGTAAATATTTTTCGATACACTTTGAGTATTCCTTTGACGCGAGGTTGACGATCACCCTGTCCTCGGGCAACACCTCGCGGTACAAGCTGTCGCCCCAGAATTCGTACAGGTTTTTGCAGCCGTCAGCCTTTGCTTTTGCCTGCATTTCCAGACGATACGGCACAACGCCGTCCATCGGTTTGACCGAACCGTAAAAGCCCGACAAAATCCGCACGTTCGCCTGCACATAGTCGAAATACCGCTGTTCAAACACTGCGGGCGCCATGTAGGTATATTGGATTCCGTCATACGCTAAAATTGCCGGCGTCAGGCATTTGCGCAAGTCCATTTCCGCGAACCGCTCGTGATTTTCCTGTGCGATTTTATCGCTGCACGCCCACAGGCGCTTCTGTTCGACAAATGTGAGCCCGTTGATATAGTCCTTCAAATTTTCGGCTTTGTCAATGAATACGGGAAGCTCCGCGCAATCAAAAGTATCGGTATCCACCTTCATCTGCTTGGCGGGCGCGATGATGATCCTCATTGACTACCTCTCACTTTCAGTATCACTTTACCGATTAGGAACAGCACGGCGGACAGACAAGCGAAAATCAGCACAAAGGAATTGATTTCTTCCGTCCAGCGCATCCACAGCACAACCGCGTCGCCGACAGCCATGAAAATAAAGGGAACCCACAGGAGCAGATTTTCGCCCTTTCCGAGGAACAGCCGTCGGAGCATTAGTGTGAAGAACAGCACCAACAACAGCATAACGATTGATTCGATGATGTGAAACTGCGTGGCGTTAGCCATTTCGGAGTGATACACCACAGGGATCGCCATGGAAAACGCGGTCAGATATCCGAGCGAATACCACATAGAGAACCGACTTTTCGCGCTGCCTGACAGTTCCGCCGCGCGCAGGATCATAGCTATTATCAACATTCCGTAAGAGACGAATTGAATAGCGGGAATGGTGAATTCCGTGTGCAGCATTCCCGAAACGAGAATCACGCCCGAGGTGACCGTCATCGGGCAATAATCCGCCTCGGCCGAGGAAAACAGCGACTTCCAAAAGCTGCGGCAGCGCACCGACAGCATGATCACCGTCGCGCACAGCGACAGGATCGCGGTCAGGTTGACAAAGCCGTCAAACGCCGACGGGAACAAGCCGTATTGCGTGATCGAGCGGATCAGACTCTGCGCTCTTTCTCCGAACAGAATCATAAAATATAGCAGGAAC
Organism: uncultured Eubacteriales bacterium; assembly: GCA_900317875.1. Classification (GTDB taxonomy): domain Bacteria; phylum Bacillota; class Clostridia; order Oscillospirales; family Acutalibacteraceae; genus Ruminococcoides. The sequence continues at coordinate 1,249 of ONIJ01000224.1, read as the reverse complement.
ATCCACGAAATCAGCCTTCCGAAGTTCTTCTTTATTGTCGTCATAAAATCAGCCCTTTCCGATTGATAGTTTCATTATATAGGACGCTGCGCCGGTTGTAAAGAAGATTTTCGCGGCTTTATATAATCTTTAGTTGAAAGCGTCTACTCGGAGTGGTATAATATGATAGACAGAAAAACACACTCATGTTTTTGCTCAGCAAACGATTGCCGAAGCGGAGCAGATTCGCGGTGAAAAGCACCGGCAACTCGATATGATCTTGCAGGAGCAGGGAAACGAAAAGCCCGGCTATCACATCTGACAGGCAAAACGGAAGTCATCAACTACAAAATGACAATCATATTTTTGAGAAGGATTAGGAGAGAATGGAAGGATGAAACATTTGGAAATGATGATGCTGGAATGGGAAGAAGGATTCTCCATTCGCGTTGGTATTGCGGATAACACAGTCGTCCTGTCCGCCAACAAAGAGGGATTACTGTCGTTGGCAAGGCAATTGATTGCGCTTTCCGAAGAGACGCCCGGAAGCCACCTTCACTATGACAAGTATAACTCGCTTGAGGAGGATTCCTCCGATTTGGTTGTTGAACTGATGAACTTACCGGCACCGACAAAGGGTGAATTAATCAAATCCGAATAAGACAGCTTGCATGGGGAGTGAAAATATGGACTGCACATTTAAGACCGAACACGGCAATTTCAACTACCGCGTCGGTGTGATCATTACAAACGGCAGAAAGATTCTAATGGCGCGAAACCCGAACGAGGAGCGCGCATTTTACTATTCCGTCGGCGGCAGGGTGCGCTTCGGCGAAAGCCTGACGAAAGCCGCCTTGCGCGAATTGAAGGAGGAAACGGGCATCGACTGCGAGATCGATCGTCTCGCGGCGATACACGAGAATTTCTTCACCGATGACGGCGGCGTGTTCTTTCACGAAGTCTCATGCTTTTTCACGGTCAAGCCGAACGATAAGCTCCTGCAGATCCCGAACGGACACACAACAGACGGCGGTCCCTGCGGCGAGTATCTCGAATGGATCGACTTGGACAATTCCGGCGGCGTGACGATCTATCCCGATTTCTACCGAATTGTTGATTTTGAAAAAGACAGGGAAATCAAGCATTTTATTTCGAGGGAATAACGGTTGTTATCCGTTGAAAAATCGGCGATAAACACACGGACAAAACAGGAGATAATCAGCATTTTCAGATTATAAATATTCCTAAACAGGAAAACTTGTATGATAAT
>ONIJ01000131.1 GCA_900317875.1 uncultured Eubacteriales bacterium | reverse complement strand
GGCTATGGGCAAATATTCCTCTAACGTAACGATCAAGTTCAACGGCAACGACTACAACGCAAAGAGCCTGCTCAACATCATCGCGGCCTGCATCAAGTGCGGCAGCGAAATCGAGATCGTGTGCGATGGCTCCGACGAAAACGAGGCGCTGGCTGACGCTGTTGAGAGAATCGAGAGCGGACTCGGCGAATAGCGCGCGGTAAAAATGTGCTCTCACCAAGGCACTTTAGGTAATGTTTTCAAGTGTTCAGGGAGGCGGCGTTCGCTTCCCTGACGTCAATTTATCCGAGAGGTGTTTTTATGTTAAAAGGAATCGGCGCGTCTGACGGCATCGGAATCGGCAGAGTGATGATAATTGCCGAGCAGACGCTTGAATATACTCCCAGAGAAATCGCCGACGTCGACGCCGAGCTCGAGCGCTTCCGCGGCGCGGTGGACAAATTCTGCGACAACACGATCGCTCAGGCCGACGCCATCCGTCAGTCGACGGGCGAGAAGGAAGCGGAGATCCTTATGGGTCACATCGCCATCATCCGCGATCCCTTTATGGGCGGCGAAATCGAAAATATAATCAAGGCAAATCAGTGCGCCGAGGCTGCGGTCGACCAGATTTGCAAAATGTTCATCGATATGTTCTCGGCGACGGGCGACGACCTCACTATGCAGAGGGCGGCAGACGTCCGCGACATCCGCGACGGTATCCTCGCGATCCTGCTGGGTATCGAGGAGGTTAAGATCAGCGACGCTCCCGCGGGCACCGTGCTCGTCACAAAGGAGCTCACTCCCTCGATGACGGCGGGAATCAAAAGGGAGAACGTTGTCGGAATAATCACCGAAACCGGCAGCCAGACCTCGCACTCGGCTATCCTCGCGCGCGCGCTCGAAATCCCGGCGGTCCTCAGCGTTCCGGGCGCGGTCACCTCGCTTTCGAGCGACGAGCTCGTAATTGTCGACGGCGGCAAGGGAGAGGTCTACACCGCTCCCACGGAGGAACAGGTCGGGGAGTACACCGCAAAGAGAGAGACCTTCCTGCGCGAGAGGCGCGAGCTTGAAAGCCTGCGCGGAAAGCCAACGGTCAGCGCGGACGGAATCGAGTACGAGCTCTTCTGCAACATCGGCACTCCCAAGGACGCAACAAAGGCGGTCGAGGCCGACGGCGAGGGAGTGGGACTCTTCCGCACCGAGTTCCTGTTTATGGACAGGAACCAGCTCCCGACCGAGGACGAGCAGTTTGACGCCTACAAGCAGGCATCGCTCATCCTCAAGGGCAAGCCCCTCATCATCAGAACTCTCGACATCGGCGGCGACAAGGAAATCCCGTACCTCGGACTCGCCAAGGAGGAAAACCCGTTTATGGGCTTCCGCGCTATCCGCTACTGCCTGAAGAACCGCGCGATGTTCAAATCGCAGATCAAGGCTATCCTGCGCGCCAGCGCCTTCGGCGACATCAGGATTATGTTCCCGCTTATCACGGCGGTCGAGGAGCTCCGCGAGGGCAGGGCGCTCGTCGAGGAGGCAAAGGCAGACCTCAGAGCCTCGGACATCGCGTTCGATGAAAATATTCAGGTCGGCGTTATGACCGAAACCGCGGCTTCGGGCGTGATCGCGGATCTGCTTGCAAAGGAAGCGGACTTCTTCAGCATCGGCACAAACGACCTCACGGGCTACACTATGGCGGCAGACAGAGGAAACAGCGACGTTTCGTATCTTTATTCGCCGCTGCAGCCGAGCGTGCTTCGTATGATCCGCAGAATAATCAAATGCGCCAATGCCGAGGGTATCCCCGTCGGAATGTGCGGCGAGGCGGCGGCAAGCCCCGAAATGATACCGCTTCTGATTTCCTTCGGACTCACCGAGTTCAGCGTTTCCGCGCCCTCAGTCCTCAAAGTGAGAAAGAACATCTCCAAGTGGACAAAGGCTGAGGCGGACGAAATCGCCGGAAAGGTTATGGCAATGACCACCGAGGCTGAAGTCAAGGCGTATCTGGAAACAGTTGTTTAAACAGGCGGCAGAATAACTCCGTTCAATAAAAGTCGGGCTGACAGCGGCAAAGCGGTCAGCCCTTTTTTAGTTATAAGTCATTAAGTCATTAAGTTATAAGTCATTAAGTTATAAGTTTTTCAAATTGCAAAGTTTTCCTTTACATTGTTTAAACGGGATTGGCTCAACGACTCGTTGTTGACAAGGGTTTGGGTGGTGTGATAATATAGTACGAGAGGATCGCATACATATAATTGAGGTGATGAAGCAATGGTAAACGGTATGGAAGAAAGAATAAACGGCGTTGTCGATATGCTTATGGAGGACTACTCCAAGGGGCGGGTTATCGACGCCGACAAAATGTTTGAATATCCCGACAAGGAGGTAGTGATCGACATCCTTGAAAAGCTCAAGGTCGTCATCTATCCCGGCTACTACCGCAACAGCAACTACCGCACCTACACCGTGCGCAACAATATTTCCATTCTGCTCGAGGATATTATTTTCAACCTTATCCGCCAGACCGCTATCGTGCTCCGCTACTCGCCGAAATACGAGAGCGCTTCCGACGGCGAAATAAACGCCGAATCCGAGCGCATAACCTTTGCGTTCCTCGAAAAGATCCCCAAAATCAGGGAATACATCGAAACCGACATCCAGGCGTCCTACGACGGCGACCCTGCCGCCTACAACAAGGACGAGATCATCTGCACCTATCCCGGACTCTACGCGATATTCACCAGCCGCATTGCCCACGAGCTGTTTTTGCTCGGCGTGCCGCTCATTCCGAGAATTATGACCGAGCACGCGCACAGCCTCACGGGAATCGACATCCATCCGGGCACCACGATCGGAAAATACTTCTTCATCGACCACGGAACCGGAATCGTAATCGGTGAAACCACCGAGATCGGCAACAACGTCAAGGTTTATCAGGGCGTTACTCTGGGCGCGCTCTCTACACGGGGCGGTCAGAACCTCAGAGGCAAAAAGCGCCATCCTACGATCTGCGACAACGTCACGATCTACTCCGGCGCCTCGATCCTCGGCGGCGACACGGTTATCGGCAAAAACGTCGTGATCGGCGGCAACGCCTTCATCACCAACTCAATTCCCGAGGGCGCGAAGGTCAGCGTCAAGAGTCAGGAGCTGATGTTCCGCTACGACACCGGCAAGCCGGTCGAAACCAGGGAAATCGACCCCGAGGACACCTGCTTTCATAAGATTTAACCGAAAAGCTCTCAGTTTTCTGAGGGCTTTGATTTTTTTGTTGATTTCCTGCTTTGCCGTGTGGTACAATAGCATTATAAGTTTTACAAAAAGGGTGATCGAATGTACCGAAAAAGATTGATCGCGCTTGCGGCGGCCCTGCTTCTGATGACCGTCGGCGTCGTTGTGTATTTCATCGTCCACGGAAGCACCTACACGGAGGATCTGGAATGGATGGACGATCCGAAAATGACCGAGGATGATCTCAGCGTCGAGGTCGATAACGAGAACATCGTCAGGGCGGACAGGGTTTATCTTAACGAAGACCGCAAATTCTGTGTCGATTTCCACTCCGTCGGCGGAGGGACCACGGCGGTGACCTATTTTGTGAAGGACAGGTTCACCTATAAAACCGAGCTGTTCGTCAACGAGTTCGGAACGATCATCGCCAAGGATTCGCTCAACTTTGACGGCTATGTTCAGGTCGAAATTCTGATGATAGTCGGCTTGGCGCTCATTTTGCTCGTAATGCTGAGCTGCTTTATCGAGAGCTGGATCAAGGCGAGGTTCTCGTATTCGATGGTCGGCTACGGGGGAGTGGCGCTGTTTTCCGCGAGCGTGATAACGGTCGTTATCTACGGAATGCAGTGGATGAACACATTTGCGCGGTTCCTCAATAATATAATGGAAACGGGCTTCCTTTTCGCCTTTGTTTCCGCTCCCGTAATGCTGATAATCAGCCTGGCGATCTCGCTGAGCAATATCAGACTCATAAGCCGCGAGGGCTTCAGTATTCGGAATATGCTCGGAGTGCTCCTCGGAGTCGGCTGGATCGTCGGACTGTTTCTGGTGATTTTGTCGAGCAATATGATGTTGGATTTCAGCGAGTCGGTAATGGCGCGGATCAGCTACAGCATAGCCTACGTTATCAGCTTTATGGCGTGTATGCTGCTTTCCACGATAGCCTGCGCCTTCCTTGCGGCGAAGCATAGGCCGCCTTATGACCGCGACTACATCCTCATCCTCGGCTGCAGCATTTGTCCCGACGGCTCGCTCACTCCTATCCTCAAAAACCGCGCCGACGCTGCGATACGCTTTGAAAAGGAGCAGTTCTCAGCCTCGGGCAGACACGCGAAGTTCGTTCCCTCGGGAGGAAAGGGCGACGACGAAATAATCTCCGAGGGCGAGGCGATGGCGCGCTATCTCAGGGAGCAGGGCTATCCCGACTCTCAGATAATAATCGAGGACAAAAGCGTCAACACCTCGCAGAACATCGAGTTCTCGCGCGATAAAATAAAGGAGGACGCGGGCACGCTTGAAAACGTGAGATCCGCGTTCGCAACCACAAACTACCACATTTTCAGGGGCTACATCCTCTCAAAGAAGCACGGCTTCGACGCTCAGGGCGTTTCCGCCAAGACGAAGTGGTACTTTTTCCCGAACGCCTTCCTGCGGGAGTTTGCGGGACTTCTGGTAGAAAAAAGATACAAAATAGCGCTGATCGTGCTTGCCACCCTGCTTTTGTTCCACGTCAGCGCCCAACTGTTTTCAATGTATACATCCCCGTTCTGAGGTGAACTATGAAATGTCCGTACTGCGGAGCAGACGCCGCCGCTAATTTTTGCGGAGTCTGCGGAGCGCGAATTGACCGCGCCGAAAATATGAATGTCCTCGACAACTCGTCCTACGGCGAAACAAGGCCGTACAGGACGAAAAAGAAAATGGCGCGCGGAGCCTACGGCGCAGGTCCCGCGGAAGTCAGACCGTCCTCGGGGCGTCTGATGAACTTTGCCAACAGAATAGTTCTGCTGTTCACCGCGGCGCTTGCGGTGCTCCAGCTTTTTCTGCCCGCCTCAAAGTGGGTGATCTTCCGCTGGCAGATATTCGGCCGTCAGATCTCCGGCGGAAAGCTCAGCCTGTTCGACCTTGGGTGGAAGTTTATCACCCAGGACAATATCGTGACCTTTATGACCGGGCTGAGTTCCGACTTCGGCTTGTCGGAGCATCTGCCCGACGCGGTGAACCGGAGATTTGCCGAGGGGAGAAGCGAGGCGCTCGTTCTTCTCGCGGTTTTCGCGGCGGGAATGCTGTTCAACGTCCTGTTTGTGTTCTTTGCGCTCTTCCGCAGGAGGATAGCCCCGTTCGCGGGAGCGTTCGCCGCGTTCCTCAACATCTCGGGAAGCATAGCCGCTGTCAAGGCGGTCGAAACGCTCAATTCCGTTGTGTCGAGGTACGACGTGTTCTCGTGGAAAAACATCAGCTTCTCGCTCGGTTCGGCGCCCTATCTGTCAATAGCGCTGTCGGCGGCGATATTTGTGTTCTGCACAGTGGCGGCGGTGCTCGGCTTCAAATCGCGCAGATGTTCCGTCTGACGGCAAAATAGCCTTATCAATTTTCATAAATCTGTTGAAATCCCGCCTGCAATATAGTATAATATTTACAGAGATTTTGAGGTATCCACAGAAAGGATGAAAAATATGAGGAAAACCAAAATTGTATGCACCATAGGTCCCGCCTGCAACACCAAGGAAATGCTCCTTAAGATGATCGACGCGGGAATGAACGTGGCGAGAGTCAATATGTCGCACGGCACTCACGAGAGCCTTACCGGCGTTTTTGCGACGATCCGCGAGGCGATCGACGCGAGCGGAAAGAACGTTGCGATAATGCTCGACACCAAAGGCCCCGAGGTCAGGGTAACTACCTTCGAGGGCGGCTCCGCCGAGCTCGTTGAGGGCAATGATTTCACCCTCTACAAGCAAAAGGAGCAGGGCGATTCCGAGGGAGTTGCGATCTCGTATCCCAAGCTCGTCGATATTTTTGTGCGCGACGGCCGCGACGCGATCGGCCGCGAGCTTCTGCTCGACGACGGACTCATCTCGATCATCACCAAGGAAGTAACCCCCGAAAAAATCGTATGCACCGTCAACAAGGGCGGCGTGCTCAAGAACCGCAAGAGCATCAACATCCCGGGCTACTTCATCAATATGCCCTATGTCAGCGCTCAGGACAGACGCGACATCGAGTTCGGACTTGCTCAGGGCGCCAACGTCGTGGCGGCTTCGTTTGTCCGCAACCACGAGGATATCCGCACTTTGCGCGACTTCATCGACTCGATCGGCTACGAGCACGTTGAGATCATCGCCAAAATCGAGAACCAGAGCGGCGTTGACGATATGGATCTCATTATGGACTACGCCGACGGAATTATGGTCGCGCGCGGCGATATGGGCGTTGAGATCCCCTTCATAAAGCTCCCCGAGATCCAGAAAACCCTCATCCGCAAATGCGTTGCCAAGGGCAAATATGTTATCACCGCGACTCAGATGCTCGAGAGTATGACGACCGCTCCGCGCCCGACCCGTGCGGAGATCAGCGACGTTGCCAACGCCGTTTACGACGGCACCAGCGCGGTAATGCTCTCGGGAGAATCCGCCGCGGGCAAATATCCCGTTGAAAGCGTAAAGGCGCTCGACTCGATCTGCCGCGAGGCCGAGAACAACGGCGAGTTCGGCGCGCTCCAAAGATACATCGAAAAGCACGGAATCAAGGACGCGAACGTGTTCCGCGGAAGCATCTGCCGCGCCGCCAAGGACATCGCCAGAGCGGTCGACGCCAAGGCGATCATCGTAGAGAGCGCCACCGGACGCGTTGCGCGCGCAATGGTGCACTACCGTCCGAACGTTCCCGTGATCGCGGTCGTGACCTCAAAGCTCGTCTGCCGCAAGCTCTGCCTCAACTGGGGAATCACCGCCCTGATGGGCGAGGAGAAGTTCACCTCCGACGAAATCACCGAGCAGGCAATGCAGCGCGCGCTGTCCACGGGACTTGTCAAGAAGGGCGACACCGTTGTTGTTCTGTCCTCCAACAAAACGGTTCCTACCTCGAGCACAGACTCGCTGAACATCAGAATCCTTTGATATGAGCAACATAATTTTGATCGGAATGCCCGGCTCGGGCAAAAGCACGGTCGGAGTCCTGCTCGCCAAGGCGCTGGGTTATCTGTTTGAGGACGTTGACCTCAGGATAAGCCGCAGGGCGGGCAAGCCGCTGCAGAAAATTCTCGACGAGGACGGGCTCCTCGGCTTTCTGAGGCTGGAGGAGGAGGTCGGCAGCGCGGTTCAGGCAGACCGCACCGTGATCGCCACGGGCGGTTCAATGGTGCTCAGCGAAAGGGCGATGGCTCACCTGAAAACGCTCGGCAAGGTTGTCTTTATCGACGTGCCGTTTCCCGAAATCAAGCGCAGGGTGACGAATATCCGCACCCGTGGAATCGCCTTCCACAAAAACGAAACCCTTGAGGACGTTTACCGCGAACGGCTCCCGCTGTATGAAAAATACGCCGACGTCACGATCCGTGTCGGCGGCGGCGACTCCATCGAGGACACGGTGGACAAGCTGACTCTTATGCTCAACTAAAGCAGCGTGACGCTGCACCCAATCCCGCCTTCGGAAAGCTCTGTTTAACGGAAACCTCCGTGAAACGGCGGGGCAAAACGAAGCAGTTTCCTATACGGTAAAAAAGAAGCGTGACGCTGCACCCAATCCCGCCTTCGGAAAGCTCCGTTTTAACGGAAACCTCCGTGAAACGGCGGGGAAAAAACGAAGAAGTATCCAATACGGAAAATAAAAGCCGCAGCAGTGCAAATTGCCGCGGCTTTTGTGTTATTTCTTGTATTCTGAATCGTTGTTTCTTTCGCCGTCCTCGTTGAGGATCCCCAGCGATTTAAGATAATCTATGGTGTGTGTGAAGTTATCGGCTGCGGAGTAACTGAAATTTGTTCCTTCCACGCGTATTCTTATCGAAAATTTTGTCTCGCTTGGGCGTTCGTTTTTCTCAAAGTCCGACCTGTACGCTTTGAGCAGGGCTTTGATTTCATCCTTTGACGTCACCTTGTAGTCGTCAAATACCCCGTAGGCAATACGCAAATTTTCGGCCTTTTCTATGCTTTTGTCCGTCAGAGCGCCGTAGGTGGTTTGATAATAGTATTTATCTTCAAGGCTTTGCCCGGGAAGGTCTTTTTTGACCGTTTCTTTACCATTCTTTTTGTAAGTATAGCGTCGGATTATGGTTTCGCCGTTTTTCAGCTTGTAGGCAACGCTGTATTTGTCGCTGGGATTAGTATTGAAAAAGTCAAAATTTATAAATTCTTTGCTTTCCGAGGAGTATTCGCCGAAATATAACCGTTCGAAGAAGTTGCTGTCTGCTTTTTCTCCAAGCATCATCTTGTGCGATTCAATTATTTTTGAAATGCTTTCTTTATCCGTCAGATCATCGGCAGAGGCAAGAGCGGATTTATAGGAAAACTCGTCGTCGAAAAGCTTGTCGTAGTGGATAAAGCCGGCGCTTTCGATTTCGTCAAGCGACGGAACGCGGTTAAATGCTTTATCGGAAGCAATGCCGAACGCGAATATTACACCCGCGGTAAAAGCGCAGGCGCCGAGATAATACAGAACAGACTTTATCAGGTCTTTTTTCATCACCCTGAAAAGAATTCTGTGAGTGATAAAAAGCGCGGAAGAAAATCCGATACAATAAAAAACATAACTCGTGATCCCGATGCCTTTTATTTGACTGCCTAAGAATAATGCCATCAGCGCAACGATGAAAAGCGTAACAATGACGTCCAAATAAACGTCCGAGGCGCGGCTTTCGAGCTTTGAGTCCTTCTTCGACGCGAAAAGAACCGCAGCACAGGTGATCAGGGCGGGAACGGGAACCAAAAACAGTACAAGATTATCGGTTTCCGCGTTGGGTATGCCGAAATAGAAACTGTGGATCATACCGTCTAATATCGCAAGCATCAGAGCGGTAAACAGGCATCCGAAAAAAAGCCGCCAAAATACGCCCTTTCTGTTTTTCGCGCTCAAAATTGACAAATGAGTGAACGAAACGAAAAACACCGCCATGCAGAGTGATTTTAAAATATCGGCCGCTATGCTCAGCTTTTCGGGCAGAAAGACAGGCCATAATAAGCCGGCAAACACGGCGGGCGCTCCGATGATGATAAGCTGCGCCCAAAGGCTGCTTCTGAATGCTGCGGCGGGATTTTCGCGGCATTTGATTTCCCAAAGATGATAATTGTATACCGGAATAAGCGAAACCAGAAATTCTGTCACAAAAAAAAGCGGCACGGAAAAATTAAATAATATATTTGAACTGAAAGTCGCGATTAAAGGAAAAGTGAGGATCTCTATCACTGCGTTGATGATCAGCAGCACTTTATATTTTTTGAACTGCCACTTCAAAACCTGACCAAGCAGCGAACCGGAATTGTTTTGCCCGATATTTTCATTCATATGCAGTCACCTCTCTGATAAAAGTCTACAAGATTATTTTATCACGGATGCAGAAAATTGTAAATATTTTTTGCATTTTTTATTGCATATAGTATTATCTGACCGGATTAGCCGAAATACGCGGTTGAAATCCTTTGAAAAATGTGTTAAAATAAAGCGGAATGAATAAAGCGAAAAAGAAGGGTGTACAATAATGAAAAAATGTGAATACTGCGCCAGGGAGATCAGCTATCACGATATTTATTGCTGTGACGAATGCGAGCAAAAGACGATGAAATATCACGAGCTCAACGAGCGTTTTACAAAGCTGTTCGTCATCGTAAACACGATTTGCGTTTTCGGTATTCCCGTGGGACTGTTTCTCGCGGCGGTCAACAAGGGCGTGGGACTTCCGATAGCCACGGTTTCCTGCGTGATACTCGGGATTATGCTCATCGTTCTGCCGTTTCCCACAGAGGGAATGATAAGAAAGCACAAGGTCAAAAAGGCGGTCAAAATGAGCCGTATCTTCGGCGGAATAGTTATCGGACTGGGCATTTTGATTTTAGGTTTGTTTTTTATTATCGGCTGAATATTTTAAACTTTTGCGTCAATACTATTATCATCATTCTTTAAGGAGGATTAGGAATGTTAGATAAAATAGCGTTGACGCTTTTGATTATCGGCGGACTCAACTGGGGCAGCATCGGAATTTTCCAGTTTGACCTCGTAGCCTTTATCGGCGGAGGTCAGGACGGCGTTGTCAGCAGAATTATCTACATCGTTGTCGCGCTGGCGGCGATCTGGTGTATTTCACTTCTGTTCCGCGATTCCCGCGACTCTGTCATCGACAGGCGCACGCGGTCTTACGAAAGCTAAGGCGACGCCGCACACCCGTATTTTGCGGTATTGCCCTGAAATTTTCTATAAAAAGCATAAAAAAGGGGTCGGCTCTGAACCGACCCCTGATTTGTTAAAATTAAAGCGCTTCAACGATTGCTTTGGTATCTCTTGCGATAACCATTTCCTCGTCGGTTGCGATCAGCTCAACTCTGATCTTGGAACCGGGAGCTGTAAGCGTGCCCTGTCTGCCGTGAACAGCGTTGTTGTTTGCGTCCTTGTCAAGGTCAACGCCGAGGCAGGAGAGATACTCGCAAACCTTCTCGCGGAGAACAGGCTGGTTCTCGCCGAGACCTGCGGTGAACACGATAGCGTCGCAGCCGCCCATAGCTACAAAGTAGCTGCCGACATACTGAGCGATCTGATAGTAGAGCATTTCGTGAGCGAGCTTGGCTCTGGGATTGCCCTCGTTTTCGGCGGCGGTAACGTCTCTGTCATCGGAGGAAACGCCCGAAACGCCCAAAAGACCTGACTTCTTGTTGAGAACGGTCTCCATATCGGGAATCGAAAGACCTTCCTTCTCGGCGATAAAGGTAACAACCGAGGGATCGAGCGAGCCGGAACGTGTGCCCATCATAAATCCGCCGAGGGGAGTGAGTCCCATAGTGGTGTCGATGACCTTGCCGTTCTTTACGGCTGTGATCGAGGAGCCGTTGCCGATGTGGCAGGTGATGATCTTGAGCTCCTCAATGGGCTTGCCCATAAGCTCAGCCATCTTTGCGCTTACATAGCGGTGAGAGGTGCCGTGGAAGCCGTACTTTCTCACGCCGTACTTTTCATAGTATTCATAGGGAACGGCGAACATATAAGCCTTTTCGGGCATTGTCTGATGGAAAGCCGTGTCAAATACCGCAACCTGGGGAATGTCCTTGCCGAAAACCTCGGTGCAGGCGTCGATGCCCTGAATATGAGCGGGATTGTGCAGGGGAGCAAGGGGAGAGAGCTCCTTGATTTTTCCGAGAACGTCGGCGTCGATGAGAACGGAACGGTCGAAGTAAGCGCCGCCCTGTACTACGCGGTGACCGATGGCGGTCACTTCGTCAAGAGTCTTGATAGCGCCGTACTCGGCGTCGAGCAGAGCGTTCTTGACCGCTTCAAAAGCCTGAGTGTGGTTCTTCATTTCAGCCTTGCGCTCAATCTTTTCGCCGTCGGGAGTCTTAAATCCGATGAACGAGCCCTCGGTGCCGATTCTTTCGCAGTTGCCTTTTGCAAGCACGCTCTCGTCAGTCATATCGATGAGCTGGTACTTCAAGGAGGAGCTGCCTGCATTGATAACTAAAACTTTCATTTCAAACAATCCCTTCATTTCTATTGATTCACAAAAAAATATAATGTATAATATTAAAAATACACTTTAATATGATACAGGATAAAAACCGTTTTTTCAAGTATTTTTTTTAGTTTTTTTGAAAAATTATCGTATATTTATCGCTTTTTTAAATATACGGAGGAAAAGCGGTATTTTCGGACAGGAGAAAATGATGGCGACTGCGGTGATCTGCGAGTTCAATCCGTTTCACAACGGGCATAAATATCTTTTGGAGCAGGCGAAAAAGCTCAGAAACGAGCCTGTTATCGCCGTTATGAGCGGCAGCTTCACACAGCGCGGCGAGCCGGCTTTTTGTTCAAAATTCGAGCGCGCCCGGACCGCCCTCGAAAACGGCGCGGATCTGGTGCTGGAGCTTCCGACGGTTTACGCGGTCGCGTGCGCTCAGCGCTTCGCCCAAGGCGGAGTTGACATCGCAAAATCGTTCGGCGAGGTGAATTATCTCGCCTTCGGCTGCGAAACCGACGATATAGCTCTGCTTCGCGCCGCCGCAGACGCTCTCGGAGATCCGAAGGTGAACGGATTGATCGCCGATAAAATGAAAAACGGCGCCTACTATCCTCAGGCGGTTGAGCGCGCCGTAAGAGAAGTGCTCGGCGACGGCGCGGGCGGCGCGCTCGCTTCTCCCAACAACATCCTCGCGGTGGAATACCTCCGCGCGCTCGGCGATTCAAAAATCACGCCGCTCCCGATAAAGCGCGCAGGCGCCGCTCACGACGGCAGCAAGACGAGCGCTGACTTCGCCTCGGCTTCCTATATAAGAGGTATGCTCCGTTCGGGCAAAGACGCTTCATCCTTTTTGCCGTCTGTCCCGAAGGAGATTACCTATCCCGAAAATTTTGAGCGGGCTTTTTTGATGAAGCTGCGCTCGCTGACGGCGGAGGATCTCAAAAAGCTGCCCGAAACAGGGGAGGGACTTGAAAACAGGATATTCTCCGCTGTCAGGAATAATAATTCCATAGAAGAAATATTAGAAGCGGCAAAAACAAAGCGCTACACCCGCGCGCGGCTCCAAAGGATCCTGTGCTGCGCGATTCTGGGAATAACCGAGGAGCTGCAGTCGCGACGCGCTTCCTACGCACGTGTGCTCGGCTTTTCGCCCGAGGGAGCGGAGCTTTTGAAAAGCTGTTCCTTCGAGGTGGTGACCTCTGTCGCAAAAGCGCTCGCGTCCGGTGGTGAAAATTCGGTTTTCCTGCGCCTTGACGCGCTGGCTGCGGATGTCGCCGCTCTGGGATATAAAACAGTGAAATCTTGTGGTTCGGACTATCATACAAAAATCATCAAGGCTAATTGTGCACGCTGACGAATTTTTTTTGACAAACGTACAAAATTGCCTAAAAATATTTACATAAAAATCAAAATTGCTACTTGTAAATTTAGATAAAATTGAGTATAATATAAATAAATAGATGTAAATTTTACTTTTCAAGGAATTTACAGGAAATCCAAATTCACAAGAAATGAGGTATACTATGGCTTTTTCTATTAATGACAACAGACCCCCTCTTGAACAATTTTTGCAGGGCGAGGCAGCTAGAGCCTATCATTTTCTCGGTTCGCACTTTGAAAACTGGGACGGCCGTCAGGGCGTCGTATTCAGAGTTTGGGCTCCGAATGCAAAATCTGTTTCCGTAGTGGGCGACTTTAACAATTGGAATTCCGACGCGCATTATATGTATCGCATCTCCGATTTGGGAGTATGGGAGCTCTTTATCGAGGGCGTTTGGGAATTTGCCTGCTACAAGTACTGCGTGGAGACTCCTTGGAATGAGCGCATTCTCAAAACAGATCCCTACGCTTTCCTTTGCCAGACCCGTCCCGACAACGCTTCGCGCACCTATCATATCTATGATTATCCGTGGAACGACGGCGAGTGGGTACAGTACAAAAAGGATCATCCCCACAAGAGCCAGGCTATCAACGTTTACGAGGTAAACGCGGGCTCGTGGCGCAAATATGACGACGGAAAATTCTACGGCTACCGCAAGCTCGCGGACGAGCTTATTCCTTATGTTAAGAAGATGGGCTACACTCACATCGAGTTTATGCCTCTCACCGAGTTCCCGTTTGACGGAAGCTGGGGTTATCAGGTAACAGGCTACTTCGCCGCGACCTCCCGCTACGGCGAGCCCAAGGATCTTATGTATTTCGTCGACCGCTGCCATCAGGAAGGCATCGGCGTTATCCTCGACTGGGTTCCCGCTCACTTCCCGAAGGACGCTCACGGCCTTGCGCGCTTTGACGGCACAGGCTGCTACGAGTACGAGGACTGGAGAATCGGCGAGCACAAGGAGTGGGGCACCTACATCTTCAACTACGGCAGATATGAGGTAACAAGCTTCCTCATTTCCTCCGCTATGTTCT
>ONIJ01000112.1 GCA_900317875.1 uncultured Eubacteriales bacterium | reverse complement strand
TTTATGCCGCAGGCAATTCACGTGCCGAAGGCACAATTTATGTTCGCAGAACAATTTATGAAACGAAGTTTCAATTCATTCCTGCTGAAAGGTTTGGTTTTTTCGGCGTGTCAGATCATTCCGAAAAAGTTTTGCTCGGGAATGAATCGCCGCTGTGCGGCATAAATTGGCTTCGCCGTGAATTGATTTGCTGCGCAAATCATTTTGTTATTAGGCAAACGGAGTGAGCGGAGATGCCCTCGAGCCTGCCGGTGAAACCGAGCTTTTCCTCGGTGGTCGCCTTTACGCTGACCTGAGAAACGTCGATCCCGCAGTTTTTGGCGATCGTTTCGCGCATTGAGAAGATATAATCCTTGAGCTTAGGCTTCTGCGCGATGACGGTTGAATCGATGTTGCCGATTTCGTAGCCGTTTTCCGCGAGTATCCTGCACACCTCGCGCAGCAGCAGCATACTGTCCGCGCCGGAATAAGCCTCGTCGGTGTCGGGAAAATGCTTTCCGATGTCGCCGAGCGCCGCGGCTCCGAGCAGCGCGTCCATAATGGCGTGCGCCAGAACATCGGCGTCGGAATGGCCGAGCAGACCGTATTCGTAAGGTATCTCAACTCCGCCGAGAATGAGCTTTCTGTTTTCGGCGAAGCGGTGAACGTCGTAGCCGTGTCCAATTCTGATCATCATTCTTCCCTCTTGCTCAAAATGCTCTCAGCGATGACGAGGTCGATCGGCGTCGTCAGCTTGATGTTTTCGCGGCTTCCCTCAACTATCGTAACCTCGCCGCCCATCTTTTCGATCAGCGAGCAGTCGTCGGTGACAGAGTCCAGAGCATCCTCGGCCTCCGAGAGGGCGAAGGAATAAAGCTCCCTTTCAAACACCTGAGGAGTCTGCACCGCCCTGAGAGTGCTGCGGTCGGGAGTGCCTGTTATCACGTTATTCGCGTCGGCGATTTTGATGGTGTCGGTGACGGCGGTGCCGAGGGTAGCGGCTCCCGTTTCGAGAGCGGCGTTGACCACGGCGGAGATGTCCTCCTCGGTGATGAGCGGCCGCGCGCCGTCGTGGATCGCAAAGTAAGCGGCTTTTTCGGAGACGGCGGAGACGCCGTTTCTGACGCTCTCTCCCCTGCAGGAGCCGCCCTCGACGACCGCGCTCACCTTGTCGAAGCCGCTGCCCCTGCACAGCGCATCAATGCGGGAAATATCCTGAGCGCGGCAGACGACTACGATCTCGTCGATCATATCGCAGCGCTGGAACGCGCCGAGTGTGTAGAAAATTGCGGGATTGCCGAGCAGCGGCAAAAACTGTTTGCTGTCGCCGGATCCCATTCTGACGGAACCGCCTGCGGCGACTATGACTGCGGATACGAATGCGCTCATAGGAATACCTCCGTTTCAGTTTTTATATCAATTGCTTATCAGATTTTATCGAGTGCCTGCTGAAGGTCTGCGATGAGGTCGTCGGCGTTTTCAAGGCCGACCGACAGACGGATGAGGTCGGGAGCAATGCCCGCCTCGCTGAGCTGCTCGTCGCTGAGCTGACGGTGAGTGTGGCTCGCGGGATGGAGCAGGCAGGTTCTGGCGTCGGCAACGTGGGTGGCGATGATCATCAGCTTGAGGCTGTCCATAAAGGCGATAGCCTTATCTCTGCCGCCCTTGACCGCAAACGCCATTACGCCGCAGGAGCCGTTGGGAAGATATTTCTGAGCGAGCTCGTAATTCTCGTCGCCCTCGAGGTTGGGATAATGGATCCACGCGACCTTGTCCTGAGCTTTGAGGAACCGGGCGATTTTGAGCGCGTTTTCGCAGTGGCGCGCCATTCTGACGTGCAGGCTTTCGAGTCCGTTGTTGAGATAGAACGCGTTCTGCGGCGACTGGATCGAGCCGAGGTCGCGCATAAGCTGAGAGGTAGCCTTTGTGATGTAGCCGAACTTGCCGAACTTTTCGGCGTATACAAGTCCGTGGTAGCTTTCGTCGGGAGTTGTCATTCCCGGGTACTTGTCCGCGTGAGCCATCCAGTCAAAGTTGCCGCTGTCAACGATAGCGCCGCCTACGCTTACCGCGTGGCCGTCCATATACTTTGTGGTGGAGTGGGTAACGATGTCCGCGCCGAACTCGATCGGGCGGCAGTTCACGGGAGTGGCAAAGGTGTTGTCAACGATGAGCGGCACGCCGTGGGAATGAGCCAGACGCGCGAACTTTTCGATGTCGAGCACCGAAACGGTGGGATTTGTGATCGTTTCGCCGAACACCGCGCGGGTGTTGGGGCGGAACGCCTTTGCGAGCTCCTCCTCGGAGAGAGTCTGGTCGACGAAGGTGACGTCGATCCCCATTTTCTTCATCGTTACGCCGAGAAGGTTGTAGGTTCCGCCGTAGATTGCGGAGGAAGCCACGATATGACTGCCCGTCTCGCAGATGTTGAACAGCGCGAAGAAGTTCGCCGCCTGTCCGCTGGAGGTGAGCATACCCGCAACGCCGCCTTCCATAGCGGCGATCTTAGCCGCTGTCGCGTCGTTTGTGGGGTTCTGAAGTCTGGTGTAGAAATAGCCGCTCGCCTCGAGGTCAAACAGCTTGCCCATATCGTCGGATGAAGCGTACTTCCATGTCGTGCTCTGATAGATAGGAAGCTGTCTGGGCTCTCCGTTTTGGGGCTCGTAGCCCGCGTGAAGGGCTTTGGTTTCAATGTTCATATGTATTACTCCTTTATGAAAATAATCCTTTTATCCAGCTTGTTATGGTGTCCGTGCCGAAGATTACCGCCGCGACCAGAAGAATGAACAAAAGCGCGGAAATTATGCGCACCGCGGTGCGCTTGCGGCTTGACATCTCCTCAAATTCCTCCTCGGGCTGAGCCTCGGCTCCGTCGCCGTCGGCAGGAAGGATCTCCTCCTCGCCCTCGAGCCTGATAGCTCCGATGCCCACGCAGAGGTCGTAGGCTTTTTCAAAGTCGCTTTCGGCAACATAGATGTCCTGCTCCGAGTTATCGACTCCGGTCACTGCCTTGGCGGAAAAATTGCGCTTTTTCGGCTTGCTGTCGTTTGGTATGCCGTTGTCGGAAAGCGCGGTTTTTACTCTCTCGAGCTCAAAGCCCGAGGCAGAGAGCAAATATTTCAAATTTTCTTCCATAGCTTTCTCCTGTTCCTTTATTTTACAGAAATATTCTACCACAAAAATATCAAGGTATCAATACCTTATAAGGATTTGTTTGGCGCAAAAAGCAGAGCCTCCTTCGGAAGCCCTGCCCTGTTTGCCTTTGCGCCGTGCGGCCGTTATTTAAAAACCGGCCGGAGCTGCCTGCCGCCGAGCGCCGCCTCGGCAGCCTCGGGGAGCTTTGAAAAATCAGCCACCAGCGAATTCGGCTTGTTTTCGGGATCGTCCTGCGAGAGCGGAACGAAGTAGATGTTCTTTGTGTTGAGCAGTCTGCCGATGTTCTGCGCGGAAGCGCCGAGCGCGTCGTTTGTGGCGACGCAGAGCAGCACGGGCTTTTGCACCCTAAGGTGCGACTTTGCCGCCATTGTGACGGCGGTGTCGGTCACTCCGAGAGAAAGCTTGGCGAGAGTGTTGCCCGTGCAGGGCGCGATGATGAGCAGATCGCACATATCCTTCGGGCCGATCGGCTCGGTTTCCACCGAGGTCGACAGCACCTTTTTGCCCGTGATCTCCTCAGCCGTCTTTACCATTTCCGCGGCTGTTCCGAAGCGCGTGTCGGTGGAGCGGGCGTTTTCGGACATTATCGGAATAACGTCGATACCCTCTGACACCAGCGCGCGCATTTGTTCAAATGCCTTTGAAAAGGTGCAAAAGGAACCGCACATGGCAAATCCTATGGTTGCTTTTGTCACCGATTTACCTCCTCGATGATGGAAAATACTGTTTTTTTGATAATCTCTCCTGCCGATTTCGGAGCGCATTTTCCGGGCAGACCCAAAGCCCGGCGCGCGTCGATTCCCAGCGCGCGCGCGCTTTCAAAATCCACTCCGCCCGGCAGTGAGGCAAGGTCTATTATCAGCGCGGATCTGTCGGTGTTTTTGAGAAGGGCTTCGTCGAAAATCAGCGCGGGAACGGTGTTGAATATGAGGTCGTAGCCGTGGATCACCGAGAGCGACGCGGTGTTTTTCGCCCGGTAGCCCAGCGCCTCGATATAGGCGAAGTCGCGAGGCTTGCGGGCGCACACGGTGACCGACGAGCCGAGTGAAGCAAGCATTTTGGCAAGGATCTTTCCTATTCTGCCAAATCCCACAACAAGCGACCTGCTGCCGAAAATCGTCCCCTCGTACTCGCGCATCGCCGTTTCAACGGCTCCCTCGGCTGTGGGAACGGCGTTTAAAACCGCAAAATCATCTCTGGCGGCATAGTCGTACACCTGAGCGCCCTCGAGCTTCGGGTATGCCCTTAAAAGCCTGTCGCGCATCGCGGCAAACACCGGCTTGCGGCGCAGGATCTCAATTTCCGCGTCCGAGAAGAATATGCTCTTTGAGGAGAGCGGAGCGTTGAGGCTCCTGTCCGCCCTTACGCTCGGCAGAGGGAGGATGACGGCGTCGCTGTAGAGCACCGCCGCCTCAACCCCGGAAAGGTTGTCAAAGCCCTGATCCCTGAGTCTGCCGAAGCCCGCCAGAGCCACCTTATGGCCGTCGCGAAGCAGCGACTCGGCGAGGAAAAGCTGCCTTTTGTCGCCGCCGATTATTCCGAATAGTTTTTGCTTGCCGCACATAAAAAATCACCCGCATTGCAATAGACTTTACACTCTATCTTATGCGGGATTCGGGCTGAGGTTCTGCGCGGATATTAAATTATTTGAGAAATGCAAAACAGGCTGCCTGTTGGCAACCCGTTTCGCGATTGTGTGTTTTATGAAAATGAATGCTCCAATAACGCAATCATTTTGCCTGATTCACCGAGAAAAAAATACACACAAGATATTGTGTCATCTCATCTCGTTTTGTATATTATACTATTAAATTCGGCTTTTTTCAAGTGAAAAAAAGTCATTTTGTCCTATCTTCACAGGCGATATGACGAATTGCACAATATTTCTTTCTAAAGTTTGTGCAATATTTTTTTGATATTTCCGAGATTGCTCCCAATTCATTTTTCGGCTTTTTTTGCAGTATGCAAATCACACAAAATATTTATTTGCCAACCGCCGTTTTTCCTGATGAATTCTACGTTTTTTCGCGTATAATTTTGTTTTGACAAAGTCTATGGTGATAGAAAATCATATTAAAAATTGTATTAAAAATTGCAGCATTGTCCTGACAATGACACAATGGCGGTTATTTTCGGGGGCTCGGTAAATATCTCGAACATTCGTTTGCAATTTGTGCGAAAGTGCGTTATAATAGAATCAGGAGAAAATCCTGTTGAGGGAGCCCCGCCTCAACGCACGAACAAATCAAACGGCAAACGAAAGGACAGACAATGAATTATTTTGAATGGTCAACGGAA
The DNA here is from genome assembly GCA_900317875.1 of uncultured Eubacteriales bacterium. Taxonomy (GTDB): domain Bacteria; phylum Bacillota; class Clostridia; order Oscillospirales; family Acutalibacteraceae; genus Ruminococcoides. The sequence continues at coordinate 8,288 of ONIJ01000112.1, read as the reverse complement.
TATGAAAAGACGGCGCGGGAGCTTGAAGCGGTGATGGACAAGCTGAAAAGCAGGCGCAGAACTGCTTCGGAGTCCGAGAAAAAGGAACTCAGCGACAAAATCACGTTCTACAGGCACTGCAGAAACGAATGCAGGGATATTGCAAATCACCTTATGCAAAGACACAGAGGCGCGGCATAATGGCAAGGATGGTTCACTTCAACAACAAAAACGAGAACACATTTTGCTTTGAGTACCTTAAAAGATCGGGAAACACAAACTCTCAGCAGCGAAAGAATGTTTCAAAACTGATGATGAACGCGATCGAAACCGACCTCACGGCTCTGCAAAGGTACTGCCTGACCGAGCATTGCATTAACGGCAAAAAGCAAAAGGACATAGCCGCAGACCTCGGGCTCAGCCGCTCAACTGTCTCGCGGCACATCACGGCGGGAAAGAAAAAGCTCGAAACCGCCGCACGTCACATCGGCTTCTTCGGCAGCCGCCGCTGAATTGAATATACGAAAAAAACCTGCCTGATAACCGGGCAGGTTTTTGTGTTTCACGCATAACGCGTTATTCAAATTCGGCAATGAAGCGCTGCATTTTGGTGACGTCCTCGAGCGTGACTTTTCCGTCGCCGTCATAATCGGCAATGCTCAGCCCGCGCTCGTCAAGCTCGTCAATAAGCGGCAGTCCGTCCTCGTCCGTAAACTCGGCGATGTGGCGCTGGAGCATAGTCACGTCCTGAACCGTCACTTTTCCGTCGCCGTCGAGATCGCCCGGGATGATTTCTTCCTGCGGCTGACTGTTGTTTACCCATTCTGCGGTGTAAATAAATTCGTCCTCGTATTCATAGTCGAACGAAACATACGCCATATCGCCCAATTCCTTTGTCGTCAGATCGAGAGCGGAGGTGTACCTGTCCGAATCAAACAAAAAATACAGGGAATATTTATCTCCGTCCCCGATCGTGATACCGTTTTCCGCGGGATCGAACGACCATATTCCGCCGCCTTCGTTTGTCATCGGGAACTCGGATTTGTCTTTGCCCGAAGAAAGAACGGCGTAGAGCTGCTCAAAATACGGCGTGCTAAAGGGCTTTTCGTAGAAATAAACCTTTCCGTCGTCACGCTGCTCCCATTCGACCTCATCTTCCCCAGGATCGTAATCCGTCCACTCAACATACGCGACCGAGAACCCGTCGTCGGCGAACACGTCCACTTCTCCCGTGAGGTAGGCGATGTCGTCCGCCGTTTCGCCGCATATATCGAGCGCGTAGGTCAATGAGTTCCAGTCGGGAGAAAAGACTAAGGAATACTCGCGGTCGGGATCAAGCTCGGCGCCGTGCTCACTCAAGTCGAAATACCATGTGTTGTCGTTGATCCTTTTCATTTTGCAGTCGTCGGAGCCCCAGTCGAACACGAAATCAAAGGTGTTTTTGTCGAAGATATAGGCGTAGAACTCCTCCGCGTCCTTAAACACCTCGGTGCTGTTGTGAAAGTAGAACGAGGTGCTGTTCGGACTGTCGGTTTTCCACTTTATCCCGTAGATCCTTATTCCGTCCGAGCTTTCCGACGCGCTTCCGTCAGTGCAGACGACGCGGTTCAGATCTTCCGTGGTGAATTCGAGCTCCTCCGTATAGACCTTTCCGTCAAATGCCGAAAACGAAAGGGAGTACTTCTCATCGGGAGCAAGCGTTATTCCGTGCCCGTTAATGTCGTAATCCCAAGAGATCTCCGCTCCCTGAGGTTCGGCTTTTTCCATTTTCCACTCGGCGCTTCCCTTTTCAAAGAACGCCTCGCCGTTTTCGTCGGTGATATAAACGAAGAGCTCGTCCACATCGCCGAAAAATTCGAGGGCGGGTTTGAAACGGATCTTAGCTTCGTTTCCTTCTTCGGATTGCGACGCAGTCTTTTCCTCCGCCGAGGCGCTTGCGGCGCACAGCGATAGCGCAGCCGTGAGCAGCGCCGCAGTCAGCAAAACGCTGATGATTCTTTTCATAATATACCTCCTTGATTTCATCGGCTTTTTCCGAGAAAACCTGTCACAGCTATTATAGCATGTGAGTATCCGCCGCGCAAATAAAAAAATCCCGCCGCAATTTGGTGATTATGACGGGATTTTGTCGTATTCGGTTTTTTCAATCCGACAGCTCCTTGAGCTGCCTTGAATTTTCGCGTTCAAGACGGTCGCAGACCGCCATTTTTCTGATGATGTTTTTCACGGTAAGGTCAAGTCCCTCTCCCTCGCTGTAGTCGGCGGGATAAATGAAATCCACCCTGTCCTTTCTCAGCAGCTCCTCGACCTTTGAGTCGCGCTTCTGGTAGACGGCGATCGAGTAGCCTCCGTACGCCTTCATCATTTTCATACACGGCACGTCGCTCAGACCGTCGCCTATGTAAATCATATTCGTAAATGGCACGCGCTTGCTGTCCTCGGGCATTGAGCGGTTGAGATCGAGGTCGTTCGCGACGTCGAGCACGCCCTTGTTTATGCGGTAGACGAACTGGGTTTTATTGGTGTAGTTGACGTCGGTTTTCGGCCACACGGCGCCGCCGTTTTCATCGTAGAGGAACTCGCAGGCGAAGATGCTCCTGAAGCTGCCGGCGATCGGGGTCCCCTCGATTATCTCCTTCATTCCCGAGGAGATGATGTAGTGCTCTATCTGCACGCCGTTCTCTTTTCCGAATTTGTTTATACGGTCAAACCACTCCTCGACGCCTCTGAACAGCTCGACGTTTCTGCCGTTGCTCACAAGGTTTTCGCGGAGCACGGGAACGCCCTTGTCCTTCGAAATTTTCACCATAGCGTACATATAGGCGAGCACCGAATCCATATGCTCGCTCTGCCACATCTCGTTAGTGGTCTGCCAGAACTCGCTCTCGGTCATTCCGAGGCTCGGTATGAAGCTGTAGTCCTGCATATCCTTTGTGCAGAGTGTTCGGTCAAAGTCGTACATTATCGCGACAATCGGTAATTCGCTCATAGTTTCCTCAATAATCAGGTCGTCGGCTGCGCGGCGGAATAGGTTTTTATTTCAATTGATTTTATTACGATGTTCTTTTTCGGGACGTTTTTATCGTCCGTCTCCGCAGAGGCTATGGAGTCCGCGGTTTCTATGCCGCTTATCACCTGCGCGAACACGGTATTTCCTCTGTCGGCGGCGTTGTATGCGCCGTCAAAGGCAGGATTGCCGCCGTATTTCTCATACAGCTCCTTAACGGACTGCGGTATGCTTCCCGTGTTGATGAACTTGTCGCCGTTTACATCGACATAGGCGGAGAGCAGGTTTGAGCCCTTGTAGTCGGAGAGCTTGCTCTTGGTATCCTCCCAGAGGTCGTCAAAGGCCTTCCATCCTCCGTTTTTCCGGAAGGTGTCGGCGGTGGTGAGGTTGATGAAAAAGCGGCTGCCGTTTGAATCCTTGCCGGAATTTGCCATTGAAACAGCCCCGCGCAGATTAAGCAGGGAGTCGCAGAACTCGTCCTCGAACATTCCGCCGAAGGAGCTTACTCCGTTCGGGCTTGCAGGATCCGAACCGCAGTGGCCGCCCTGTATCAGGGTGTCCCTGACCACATAGTGAAAGGTCGTGTTGTTGTAACTTCCGCTTTCGGCGAGGTTGATGAAATTAGTGACCGCCTTGGGAGCCTGGTCGGGAAACAATCTCAGAGTTACGTCGCCCGCCGAGGTGTGGATAACAGCGATCGTGTCGCCGTCCTTAGGAGGCTCAAGCTGAAAGCCCGCCTCGTTCTTGCTGTCGTGCTTTACCTGCGGAAAAACGTCAATGCTCGCGGGGTCGATGCCCAGCTCGGAAAGGTCGCCGTGAACGTCGGCTTCGTCGCTCGTGGCAGAGGATTTTCCGCTGCCGCCTGACTCGGACTTTGACGAGGATCTGTCGCCGCAGCCCACAAGTGCAGCAGCGGCAGCCGCCGCAATAAGACCTCCCAAAAACGCAATGAGTGCTTTTTGATAGTTTTTCATATTTTTTCTGTCCTTTCGGATAGTTTAAAACACACATCTAAAACACACAGCCATATTATAACATATTTTGTGCAAAAAATCAAGGAAGTTATAAGTCCGAATTATAAGTTATAAGTCCGAAGTTATAAGTCATTTCCGTTTAAAAGTTATAACTTAACAACTTATAACTTAACAACTTATAACTTAACAAGCCTGTCTGCAATAATCATAACCCGTATCCGCTGTCGTCGTCGGTGGCAAATTTCTTCACCGTTGCGATAAACAGCTTCGCCAGCGGATTTGAAATCGACTTTGACCACGCCATTACATATGAAATGCCCGTATCCGCGTCGGCGATCGGCAGCGAAAGCGCCTTCTTGCCTGCCACGAGCGAGGCAACCGACTGAGGCACCACAGACACGCCCATCTGCGAAAGAACCGCAACGCATACCTCCATCATCGAGTCGTATGCCGCCTCTATCGAGGGCGAAATGTGAAACGTGCGGAGCATATCCATAATCTCCATATATAGTATAGGCGCTACCGACTCCGAGAGCAGCACCAGCCTTTGGTCGGCAAGGTCTGACGGGGCGACCGACTTTTTACCCCTGAAAACTCCGTTTGCCGAGGCGAGCACCACCAGCGGATCGGTGTGCGTAACGAGGCTTTCGAACCCAGAGCTTTCGGGAACCATATCGCGCGGCATAAAGCAGAAATCGAAGCCCCCGCCCGTTATCGCCTGATTGCTGTCGGCGGCGTCGAGCTGTCGGAAATCCACCGTTACACCCTTGTATTCCTTTGTAAACGCGGCCACGCAGCGCGACGGAAACTCCATTGAAGTCACGTCGCAGCCGATCGTCAGCTTTCCCGTGCCGCCGTTCCGGAGCTGGCGGATCGTCTTTTTTGCCTTGGTGAGAGTCGTCACGATCTCAAGCGCGTACGGCAGGAGGGTTTTGCCCTCGTTTGTCAGGACCACGTCCCTGTGAGAGCGCGTGAAAAGCTGAACGCCGAACTCCTTTTCGAGGTCGCTGATGTACCTGCTGACGGTCGACTGCGACACGAAATTGCGGCGCGCCGCCTCGGAAAAGTTGAGAGTCTGCGCGACCGAGATAAAGCAATTTAACTGATTTATATCCATCTTTTTCCCCTTTTATTTACCCTTTTGTCAATGCGAAAAAATCATTATGCAGAAACTGCATAGAACTATTCACAGATTATTTTTTTTGCATTATGAATGCGGTTGAAAATTCGGAATTATCTGCTATAATCTAAATATAGCATAACAATATGCAAAATGTAAATAGCTATTTTAAATTTTAAATGGAGTAATGCTGAAATGAAAAAAATTGTAATCACGGGTATGGGCGCCGTAACTCCCGTAGGTATCGGCGTTGACGAGTACTGGAAAAACATCACTGCGGGCGTGTCGGGAATCGACACCATCAAGAGCTTTGACGCATCCGAGCTGGCTGTTCAGGTAGCGGGCGAAATCAAGGATTTCACTCCCACCGACTATCTGGAAAAGGATCTGGTGAGAAAGACCGATCCCTTTATGCAGTACGCCTACATCGCAGCCGAGGAAGCCCTGAAGCAGAGCAATGTTGAAATCGAACCCGAGCGCACGGGCATCGTTATGGGCACCGCAATGGCGGGCGTAGCCACAACCGCCTTCACTCAGGACGCACTTTCGGGCGCCTCGCACAAGAAGGTTGGACCGCGCTTTATTCCCAAGATCCTGGGCAACATCGCGGCGGCGAACATCGCTATCGACTACAACATCCAGGGACCGTCCTTCACCGTGAGCACCGCCTGCTCATCAGGCGGCGACGCAATCAATATCGCCTGCACCTATATGCAGGCAGGCAAGGCGGACGTTATGCTGGCGGTCGGCGCCGAAAGCGTGCTGTGTCCGCTGGTCATCTACTCGCTTGCAAACGCCAAGGCGCTCTCGCGCAGAAACGACGATCCCAAAACCGCAAGCCGCCCGTTTGACGTAACGCGCGACGGCTTTGTAATCGGCGAAGGCGGCGGCGCTCTGGTTCTCGAAACCGAGGAGCACGCGCTCGCAAGAGGCGCTCATATCTTCGGATATGTGGCAGGCTGCGGAAACACCTGCGACGCTCACCACGTTACCGCTCCTCATCCCGAAGGCAGAGGTGCTATGGCGTGCATCCGTCAGGCTATTGCCGACGCGGGCATTCAGCCGTCCGAAGTCGGTTACGTAAACGCTCACGGCACCGCCACCCACAAGGGCGACAGCGTTGAGACAGCGGCAATAAAGGAGATCTTCGGCGACGCTCTCCCCTATGTCAGCTCCACAAAGGGCGCTACGGGACATATGATGGGCGCAGGCGGAATCACCGAGGTTATCACCTGTGTAAAGACGATCGAGACAGGCGTTATTCCTCCGACGATCAACCTCAGCGAGGTCGATCCCGAATGCGAGGGCATCGACTTTGTTCCCAACACCGCAAAGAAAGCGGAGATCAGCTATGCAATGTCGAACGCCTTCGGCTTCGGAGGTCAGAACTCCAGCATACTGATCGGAAAATATTCAAAATAATTCACGCATATACTAAAGGGGTAAATTATGTCATATACTTACGACCACAGAATGTTTCAGGAAACCTTTGAAAGCGAATTCACCTGGCTCAACGGTTTTATGCGCAACGTGCGCCGCTTCGGCTACAGGCCTGCTGTTATTTCTCCTGCGGAAAATAAGCAGTGGACATACGAGGAGCTCAACGCCGACTGCAACCGCTTTGCCAACAAAATGAAGGCTGACGGCGTAAAAAAGAGCGACGTAGTGATGTTCCAGCTTTTCAACTGTCCTCAGTTTTTGTTCAGCTACATCGCTCCCCAGAAGCTCGGCGCGATCGGCAACCCCGTTAACTTCAACCTCTCCGCCGGCGAGACCTCGGAGATCATGAGCCACAACGCGGCGAAAGTTTACATCTACGACTCCGAGATCGTCGACACCGCCGTAAAGGCGATCGCGCTCAGCAAGCAAAAGCCCGAAATCGTCATCGCGGTTCATAATTCTAAAAAAGAATTTAAGCTTCCCGAGGGACACATACTCTTTGAGGATTACATCAAGGACTCTTCCGAGCTCGATCCGCCTATCGACTTTGAGCCCCACATCTACGACGAGGTAGTGCGTCTGCAGACCTCGGGCACCACGGGAACTCCCAAGGGCGTTCCGCTCAACAACATCAACGAGGTGCTCTCGGCTCACGACGTTATTATGCACTTCCCTCTCGCTCCCACCGACATCACGATGAATATGACGCCGTGGTTCCATCGCGGCGGACTTCACTCCGGCGGCCCCACTCCGACGCTTTACGTCGGCGGCGCTATCGTTATTATGCGCACATTCAATCCAAAAACCACACTCAATTATGTCGAGCGCTTCGGTATCTCGTTCCTCACGGGCGTGCCTTCGGTTCTTTCGCTGCTGGCGAGCCGTCAGGAAAAGCACCCCAAGGACATCTCATCCCTCAAGGGCATCATCACAATGGGAAGTCCCCTTGAGAAGGAAGCCTGCATCAACTTCCAGAAGATGCTCACTCCGAACATCTACAACGGCTACGGCACCACCGAGTCATTCTGGAACACCTTCCTTCGCCCCTATGACCTTCCCGAGATGTCGGGCACCGCAGGACGCTCCTGCACCGACGACGAGGTGAGGATCGTAAAGGTTTACGAGGACAAAAAGGCTGAGCCCGACGATATGGTTCCCACCGACAACATCGCCGAGGGCGAGGTCATCATCAAATGCCCCGCAAAGTCCACCTACTGCTATGTAAACAACCCCGTTGAAACCGAGGAGAAGTTCTACAAGGGCTGGATGTACACAGGCGACATCGGAACCTGGGATAAGCGCCGGTTCATCACTATCGCCGGCAGAAAGGACGATATGATCATCAGCAAGGGCGAGAATATCTATCCCGCGAGGATCGAGGAGGTTCTCAACTCTCACCCGAAGGTAGCCGAGTGCATCGTCACAGGCGTGCCCGACAGCACAAGAGGCGAGTCCGTTGCGGCGTATGTGATCCCCGAGGACGACAGCCTCACGGTTCAGGAGCTGATCGATTACTGCAACGAGTCGCCCAACATCTCAAAATATCAGGCGCCGCGCTACTATCGCTTTGTAAAGGATGTTCCGCGCACGGCAACCGGCAAAAAACAGCACTTTGTGATCAAGAAGCAGGCAAAAGAGGATCTGAAGAAAGGGCTTCTTCTGAAAAAGTGATACAGTGATATTATGGCCACCTCTAATAATATCTCCCAAAAACATTAAAGATATGGTATAATAGAACCATCAAAAGACAGATGGTGATGAAATGCAA
>ONIJ01000105.1 GCA_900317875.1 uncultured Eubacteriales bacterium | reverse complement strand
CCTGCGTCCTCAAGCACCGACACAAATACCTTTCCGACCTCCTGCTCAAGCACCGAACGGATTTCATCGCGCGGCCTGCCCTTTAGTTCTCCGGCGAAACCCTCCGCCCAGTCTGCGTGCTTCGCGGTTTCGGCATTTTGTCGCAGGTCGGTTCCGCCGGCGATAAGCTCCTCGAGCAGCGAAAGCTCGCGGTCAAGTCTTGCAGGCAGTACGGCAAGACCCATCACCTCGATCAAACCGATATTCTCCTTTTTGATGTGGTGGCGCTCGGGGTGCGGATGATACAGACCCATCGGGAACCGCTCTGTAGTAAGGTTGTTTCTCAGGCACAGATCAAGTTCAAAAAGCTCTCCCCTGCGGCGCGCGATGGGCGTTATGGTATTGTGCGGTTCTCCGTTTGTTTCGGCAAGAATCATCGCCGTCTCATCGGTATAGCCGCGCCATTTTTCAAGAATGCGAACCGAGAGTTCTTTTAGCCTTTCGGGCTTTTCGCCGCGGATTCTGATCACCGACATCGGCCAGTTTACAATTCCGCACTCGATATCCTCAAAGCCTTTGATCGTGAAATACTCCTCTATCTCTGCCCTTTCCATCGCGAAGGTATAGTTGCCGCCCTGAAAATGGTCGTGGCTCAGAATCGAACCGCCGACGATCGGCAAATCCGCGTTGGAACCGATAAAGTAGTGCGGAAACTTCTCGGTAAATTCGAGCAGACGGGCAAACGCGCGCTCGTTTATCGCCATCGGCACGTGGTCGCGGTTGAACACGATGCAGTGCTCGTTATAATAGACATACGGCGAATACTGGAAGAAAAAGCTGTCGCCTGCCAGTTCAAGCGGAACAAGACGGTGATTTGCCCTTGCAGGGTGCCCTATTCTTCCGGCGTAACCCTCGTTTTCTGCGCAGAGCTGACACTTTGGGTAGGCGCTCGATTTTGCCCTTCCGGCCGCGGCGATATCGCGCGGATCCTTCTCGGGCTTAGAGAGATTTATTGTTATGTCGATCTCGCCGTAGGAGCTGTTCACCGTCCATTTTCTGTCCTTTTTGATTCTGTCGCGGCGGATATAGTTTGTGTCGCCGCTGAAACGGTAAAACCAATCCGTCGCCGCCTTCGGGCTTTCGGCGTAAAGTCCGGCAAATCTGCGGCGAACCTCGGCAGGTCTCGGCGTAAGACAGTTCATCAGCTTTGTGTCAAAAATATCCCGGTTCTCGCCCGAATCCGAAATCAGTCCGCGCTTTACCGCCTCGTCGGTCAAGCCTTTGAGTATTTCCGACAGCCCGGCGTTCTCTTTCGGCGCACAGGCTTCAAAGCTGTCCTCGCGCAGCAGGTCAAGAATAAGGTTGCGCGAATATACCTTTTCGTCCTCGGTTATCAGTCCGGTTTTTATTCCATACCGCAGCAGGCTTTCTATATGGCTAAACATCTCAAACCTCCTCACTCATTTATTACGCAGGCTCCGCCGCTGATCTCAACCGCGAAGATCTGCGCGTCTATCCCGAATTCTTCCTTATACTTTTCCTTAACGACTCCGGTAAACGCCGCGAGTCTGTCTTTTTTTATCAGATTTACGGTGCAGCCGCCAAAGCCGCCGCCCGTCATTCTCGCGCCGTATATCCCGTCAAAGCTCCACGCGGTTTCGGCGAGGAAGTCAAGCTCCGCGCATGATACCTCATAGTCGTCTTTCAGCGACATATGCGATTCGCGCATCAGACTTCCGAACGTTGTCAGGTCGCCGTTTCGCAGGGCTTCCGCCGCCTGTTTTGTACGGTCGTTTTCATACACGGCATGCCGTGCGCGCTTTCTGCAAACGGGATTTGTGATACTGTCCTTGTACCGCTCAAATTCATCAACGCTCAGCGCGCACAACGACGAAATCTTTTTTACCTTGCAGATATCCGCCAAAGCCGTTTCGCACTCACGGCGGCGGTCATTGTATGCGGAGGACGCAAGCGAATGCTTTACGCCGCTGTTCACGATCACGAGCGCGGCGTCTTTTTCGGAAAACGGCGCAT
>ONIJ01000198.1 GCA_900317875.1 uncultured Eubacteriales bacterium | reverse complement strand
TCCTCGGTGGTCGGCTCTGTGGCTTCGGTTTCCTCGGTAGACGGAGCCGAGGTCACAGGCTCGAGCGTTGTATGCTCCTCGGTTGCGGGTTCGGTTGTCGGCTGCACGCGCACAAGGCAGTCGCCAACATATTGAAGCGTGCCCGTGGATTGAGGTCCATCCGCGAGAACGGCGTAAACCTTGCCGTCAATGACCTGCAGACCGTAGAAGGCTTGACCGAAGGTGTTGTCGGCAAACTCGCTCATCTCGCCCGAAAGCGCGTCATAGACGTAAATCTTCTTCTCCGTGTTCATATAGAGATAGCCGTCCTGCATATCGAGCGACATATACATTTTCATCCAGACATAGCCGTCGCCGGCGTCCCAATACTCTCCTGCGAAGCTGCGGACCATATCATAGCTGTCGTCGGCAACTCTGTATTTCGCGAGCATTTTTCCCGAACGGCTGTTGTCGACGACATAAACGTCACCGTTAACATAGCAGAAGCCGGTGTTAATCCTGTGAAAGCTGAGCTCGTCAAAGCCCGTGTCGTCCGACGGGAAATCGGTTACATAGTTATAATGCGGATCGTCGAGCGACTCGATCTTGCTGTCGCTGAGCAGGAAGTAATCGTGACTGGCAAAGCCGAGCCTGTCGGGAGTAGGATCGTCCCAGGTGATGTCGACATGGTAGTATTTTCCGTCAATTTCAACCTTGTTCCACTGGTGATCCATTTCATTGGACAAAACGATCTCGCTGTTGACTCCGGCCTGAGCGAGCAGATACGAGTACACCTCTGAATAGCCGTAGCACTTTCCCCTGCCGTTGACCATAAGCTCGTAGATTTCCTCCGAGATCAGGTAACTGCTGTTCAGAATGATAGCGTCGTGAAGCACAAGAGCCTTTTCATAGTCCGACATACTGTCGTCTACCTTATCGAGGTACCACTGTGCCTTGCTCAGAAACTTTTGACGCATTTCGAGGACCTGTTCGTCGGAGTAGGTTTCCTCGCGGCCGGTACCGGCTCCCGTTTCCTCGTCGAAAACCATCTTGCCCCAGTGTACAACGATCTCATCGAGGTACCACGAGCCGTTAATAAAGATGCGGGTGTACGAATACATCCCGCTCACATAGAAAAGCTCAGGGTGCATATGTATCATCGTTTGAAAAAGCTTCGGCGCCTCCGTAGGCTGATATTTGAATTCTCTGAGGCTGACGCGGGTTTTCATATTCCAAATATCCTCCGCGATCTTGTCGACCGCCTCCTTATGCGATTCATAATAGTCCTTGTTGATCGAAATGTGTCCGAATGTCTGCGCTTCCTTAAGCTGAGCCGCAGAAACGGGAGCACCGCCATAATCGCCGCCAGCAAAGCCGAGGCAACGATCAGTGAAAGCACTTTTTTGATCTGCCTGTTCATATTTCCGTTCCTTTCTTAAAGTATCTGTTTGCTATTATTATAGCACGGAACGGCGTTCGCCTTCAATTGCCAAAACGCCGTATTTTCAGCCGCGTATTTGTTGGAAACAACCAAGCGGTCATACAAACCTCTGCCGGGGCATATACTGTTCTGACGATAAAACAACGGCAGTTCCGGGAGGACGATTATGAACGATTTTGTATCCGAGCGCGCCCAGACGCTGGGCTTATACATAGCGGAGGAAGGCGCCACCGTAAGGCAGGCGGCGCAGAGATTCGGAGTGAGCAAAAGCACGGTTCACAAGGATGTCAGCCAAAGGCTCAAAACTCTTAATCCGCCGCTTTTCCGGCAGGTCAGGGCTATTCTTGACAAAAACAAAAGCGAGCGTCACCTGCGCGGCGGAATGGCTACAAAAAAGAAATACGAAAACCGAAAGCACTGATTGACACGCAACCTCCTTTAAGGTATGATAGAATCATAAAATACCGGCGGAGGGATGTTTATGAAAAAAACGATTCTGCTCAAAAAGCTCATTTCAATTGTGCTTGCGGGCGCGGCAGCGCTTGCTGTCTGCGCGTGCAATCCCTTTGACAGCGGCGCGGGAAAAAAAGCGAAGGCGGCAATAAGCTCGGCGATTTCAAAGGCTTATTCAAGCATAACCGACCGCTACTCAAGCAACGGAAGCGTTCCGCTTGAACAGATGAACTCCTATGTGAACGACCTGTACGGAAAGACGGACGAGCTGCTCGAAAGCGGCGACATCACATACCGCGAAAAACAGAACAGCTATGTTTATGTAAAGGATAAGAACGGCTCGGGAGTTTTTCTGTGCGCTCCGAACGATGAGCTCTCTGCGGGCGGCAGCGTTTCATATGTGTCCTATCAGCCCTTCTACTCCGATTTCAGCAGCAAAAATGTATACACCGAGCTGGTTGACGAAACGGGATCGGCATATCAAAGCCTCGGCAGCGCAGCTGACGTGCAGTCGCCGGTCAAGGATTCTTCGGTGACATTTGAAAAAGCAAAGCAGTTCGGCGACAACAGCATTATTCTTTGGGACGGCCACGGAATATTTTGCAGCGACCTTGGCTCCTGTCTTATGCTGTCGGTCAGGTATGAGGACAAATACAGCGACGATTATAAAGAGGACAGGATATGTCTGGGCGTGGTTAACGACGTTAGCTACATAGTTCTGACGCCGAAGTTTTTCGATTACTACTACGGCAAGGACTCGCTCAAAAACGACGTCATTTACCTCGGCGCGTGTGACAGCGCGCGAGACCGGCTGGTTCAGGGCTTTGACCCGCGCAAATCTCTTTCGGGAGTGCTTGAAAGCAAGGGCGCAAAGGCTGTTTTTGCAAACTCCGAGGAAATCTACACCTACTACTGTCACAAAATGGAGCACAGCGTGCTCAAAAATATGGCTGAGGGACAAACCGCCTCCAATGCTCTTTCGAAAGCCAAAAAGGAAAACGGATATAACGACCACACGCCGCAGTTCAATTCTCAGAAGCCGGACGCCGAGGTCCTTGTTTTCGGCGACGGAGATTACTCTCTCCCGAAATCGGGCGGAAACACCTACACAAACTCTTCCTACGGCTGGAGCGTAACCGTCCCCGACGGCTGGAACGATTACGGAACTATCCTTGAATATCAGGATATGTCGGGCTCGGAGATGTACGGCTCGGTTGGCTTTTATCACAAATCGCTTCAGGAAAAATACAATATGGGACACGTGTTCACGATTTTCGCCGTGCCCGTCGGAAGCAAAAATGACGACCGCATAAACGGCGGAACCGCTAAAGGCGGGTATCTGGGCAAAAACAGCCGTCTGGCGTTCTATTATTGGGAAGCGACCGATGTGCAGGCGTCGCCCGAGAGCCCTACCTACAGAACAGATATGGAGGAGCTGCGGACTCTGCGCAGCTTCAAGGATGAAATAGTCAACTCATTCCGCCTGAGCTGAGCGTATTGACGGTTTATTATTTGCGGTGTATAATGATTTAAAAATAAAACAAAGGATGATACAAATGAAAAAAGCAATCTGCGTGCTGTTCGCCCTGCTTTTCGCTGCAGCGGTTTTCTGCGCCTGCGGCGAAAAGGACGAGAGCGGCAAAACAAGCTCCGGTGGCAAAGAAAGCTGGGTGGGCGTTGAATTTCCCAAAGGGACAAGCTTTTCCTCAGCCAAACTGCAGTTTAACGAAAGCAATTTCACACTTACTCTTAAGACCGAACAAATCACCTCGACCATCGAAGGTCACTGCAAGGACATAGGCAACGGTGAAAAGGCGCTGTACGCCGACAAGCAAAAGCAGATCAAAAACAGCACCAACAGCACAATTTTTGAGAAAGATGTTGAAACGTCGCTGTCTGAGAAAAGACCGCTATACACCAAGGTATCGGAAGACGGCAAGCTGACGCTTAACGACAACGGCAAGCAGATAGTTTTTGAGCGCGAATAGCAGCCTGCGGTATACCTTGTCGAAAAAACAAAAAGCAACAAGCACAAAGCACTGCGGATCGGTTTTCAGCCGGCAGTCTTTGTGCTTTTTTCAATTTATTGATCGTTATGGTTAAACAAATAAATAGTTTTCGGAATCCGGTGCTTAATAATATGTTATTATTCAAGTTTCGTCGGAATGAAATTTTCGATGAACTCGGTGTGCTTTTTTCTGCCCTTGAGATAAAAGCAGCCCGCCACATTAAAGACGAGAGCGCCGATAAAGTTGACGAACAAATCCTTCATAGTGTCATAGAGCCCGATGTCGAGGTAGCCGTTCACACCAAGGCTCTGACCGTTGACGGCGGTGTCCTTTATATTGTCTACGGACATTGTGCCGAGGTGCCCCACTAGCGTGTAGGAGCGCAGGTCGTTTATCACGGTGTCCTTCTGCATATCGCCGCCGAAAAAATAGTCCATTCCGAACTCAAAGAACTCCCAGACCGTACCGGCGGTCATCGAAAAGCAGAATGAAAACAGCACCACAAAAATCGGTGAAAGATTCATTTTGACGCGCTTGTTCTCGTTGAGGATGTCAATCAGCCCAAAGCCGACTCCGGCGCAGATAAAGCCGTTTATCGTATGAAGTATCGTGTCGAGGCTCGGTATTTTTTCATAAAATGAGGAGATCTCTCCGAGAATGTTTGCCGCAAACACAAAGCAGACCATCATTATTTCCAGAGTACAGGGCAAAGTTATCTTCAGCCGCCGCTCCGCAAAGCTCGGAATGAACATCAGACCGAGCGTGAGCAGGCAGGTCATTGCGTTCTCCCATTTTCCTCTGTAAATGCTGTGCAGAAGCACGCCTACGGTCGCCCCGCGGATCACAAAATAAACCGCCGTTCGCACGCGCTTTTTTATTACGCCGTTTTTCATACGCCTCACCCTTATTATAGGTATGCGATCAACGCGGCAAAAATGAACCGATCCAAACTGCGCATAGACAAAACAAAGGCCGGGTGTTAAAAACCCGACCTTAAATTATGCAAATATTTCGAGTCAAGCTCCGCTGATCACGAATTGTTTTCGGCTTCGAGCTTCTTTTTAAGCTCCTCCTTGCCGACAGCGAGCATCAGCTTGATCCTGTTTTCCTGATTTACCTTCGGAGCGCCCGGATCATAATCGATCGTCACGATGTTGGCGTTGGGCTTTATCTCCTTGATTTTGCGGATGGCGCCCTTGCCGTTGATGTGGTTCGGCAGACAGCCGAAGGGCTGCGTGCAGACAATGTTTTCGTAGCCTGTTTCGGCGAGCTCGAGCATTTCAGCGGTGAGCAGCCAGCCCTCGCCCATTTTGCTGCCGTAACCGATCACGCCCTTGACCAGCTCCTTGGTGTGAGCGTATTTGTGCGGCGGCACAAAATTAAAGCGCTCCGCCGACTCGATCATCAGCGTTTCAAGGCTCGTGATGTAATCGAGCAGCCTTTTGCAGAACTCATATTTTAGGCGGTTGCCGCCGAACATCTTGTAATCCTCGATTCGGTTGTCGACCTTGAAGGAAGCAAAGCCCATAAGACCGGGCAGACAAACCTCGCAATCCTGCTCGGCGAGAAATTCCTCCAGCCCGTTGTTCGCCATCTTGGAATATTTAACATAGATTTCGCCGACTACGCCGACCTTGACCTTGGGAACGCGGTTGAGCTCGATTTTTGAGAAATCCTTCGTGAGCTTGTGCAGGTTTTCGTCGATCTCCTCAAGGCTGTAGCCCTTGCCCTCGATCAGCAGGCTCGAGATCCTGTCGCTCCATCGCTCGACAAGCGCCATGGTTTCACCCTTGTGAACCTCATAGGGCTTTGTCTGGTTCGAGAGCAGCATAAGCTGATCGCCGTAAACCAGTCCGCCCGCAAAGCGTCTGATCAGCGGAAGCGTCAGCGAAAAGCCGCTGTTTTTCTCCATTCCGAACGAAAGCGAAATTACGGGGACAAACGGAAAGCCCGCTCTTTTCAGCGCCTTCCTCAGCAGAAAGATATAGTTTGACGCGCGGCAGCCGCCGCCTGTCTGAGTGATCATAAGGGCGGTTTTGTGCACGTCATATTTTCCGCTCTGCAAAGCGTTGATAAACTGTCCGATTACGAGCAGCGCGGGATAGCAGGTGTCGTTGTGAACATATTTAAGTCCGGTCTGCGCGATTTCGGGGCCCGTGGTTTCGAGCAGCTCGCAGTTATAGCCGAAGCTGCGGAACACATTGGCGAGAATCCTGAAGTGAATAGGAGCCATATTGGGCATCAAAACCTTGTATCCCTCGCGTTTCATCTGCTTGGTGAACATCAAACGCCCTGTTTTTTTGTCATATTTTAATTCAGCCATAGTTTATTCCTTTTCCGCCGTCAGTCGTTGTCGATAGCCGCCAGCAGGCTTCTGATCCTGATTTTCACCGCGCCGAGGTTGGTGATCTCATCTATCTTTATCTGTGTGTAAATCTTGTTTTTGCTTTCAAGTATCTCCCTGACCTCGTCAGTGGTGATCGCGTCAACGCCGCAGCCGAAGGAAACGAGCTGAACGAGTTCCATATCTTTTCTGGTTGTGACGTACTTCGCCGCCGCGTAAAGGCGCGAATGGTAGGTCCACTGATTGAGCACGTGGGTGTGGAAGGGATTTACGCGCGAGGAAACGACGTCCTCGCTGACGATCGCTACGTCGAAGCCCGCGATGAGCTTGTCGATTCCGTGGTTGATCTCGGGATCGATGTGGTATGGTCTGCCCGCGAGCACAAAAATTTTCTTGCCCTCTTTTTCGGCGCGCTCGATGATCTCGTCGCCGCGCTTTTTGACCTTATCCATATAGTCGGCGTACTCCTGATACGCCTTGCTCGCAGCGACTCTGACCTCGTTTAAGGTGAGGTCGGGGAAGTAGAACGACAGCCGCTCATAAGCCTTCTTGGGGAAGTCCTTGGGACGATGGATCCCCAAGTATTCCTTGATGAAGTTGACCTTGCGGATATCCTTCATATTATTTTTGATAACCTCGGGATAATACGCTACAACGGGACAGTTGTAGTGGTTGTCGCCGAGCTTTTCGTCAAAGTTGTAGGAAAGGCAGGGATAGAAAATGTTCTCTATTCCGCTGTCGATAAGCGTCTGCACGTGACCGTGCATCAGCTTTGCCGGGAAGCACACCGTGTCGCTCGGGATTGTCTGCTGACCGCGCTGATAGAGCTTGCGCGACGACGCGGGCGAGTGGTGGACCTCAAATTTAAGCTCGGTGAAAAAGCGGTACCAGAACGGATAGAGCTCATACATATTGAGTCCCATCGGGATTCCCAGCTTGCCGCGGAGTCCCTCAACAGGCTTGTAGCTGTTGATAAGGCTGAGCTTGTAATCGTAAATATTCATATCCGAGGACGGCGCTTTCTTTGTGATCGGGCGCTCGCAGCGGTTGCCCGCGATGAAGCGTCTGCCGCCGCCGAAGGAGTTGATCGTAAGACGGCAGTTGTTGTTGCACAGTCCGCAGTTTGTGACCTTGATTTCGTGAACGAAGTTTTTCAGATCCTCGGCGTTTGAGAGCTTGCTTTTGCCCTCGCCGCCGGATTTTCTTCTGGCATAGAGCGCCGCGCCGTAGGCTCCCATCAGTCCCGCGATGTTCGGGCGCACGACCTGGGTGCCCATTTCCATCTCAAACGCGCGCAGCACCGCGTCGTTGAGGAAGGTTCCGCCCTGAACCACGATCCTCTTGCCGAGCTCGTCGGGCGAGCTTGCGCGGATCACCTTATACAAGGCGTTTTTGACAACGCTGAGCGAAAGGCCGGCAGAGATGTCCTCGATCGTAGCGCCGTCCTTCTGAGCCTGCTTTACGCTGGAGTTCATAAATACCGTACAGCGCGAGCCGAGGTCTACCGGACGCTTTGCAAACAGGCCGAGCTTTGAGAACTCGCCGATTTCGTAACCGAGGGCGTTAGCGAAGGTCTGCAAAAAACTTCCGCAGCCCGAGGAGCAAGCCTCGTTGAGGAAGATGTTATCGATTGCGCCGTTGTGGATCTTGAAGCACTTGATGTCCTGTCCGCCGATGTCGATGATGAACTCAACGTCGGGCATAAAATACTTTGCAGCGGTGAAGTGAGCGATAGTCTCGACAATTCCGTAGTCCACGTCAAAGGCGTTCTTGATGATGTCCTCGCCGTAGCCCGTGACCGCAGAGGAAACGACGTCCAAATCGGGATTTATTGAGTAAACGTCCTCGAGAAAAGCCTTGATGATCTCAACGGGATTTCCCTTTGAGGGCAGATATTTTGAATAGAGCAGGTCGCCGAACTCGTTGAGCACAACTCCCTTGACGGTGGTTGAGCCGGCGTCCATACCGATATAAGCCTTGCCGCTGTAGCCCTTGAGCTCCTTCTGGGGCACGTTTGCCTTGGCGTGACGTACGCTGAACTCCTCGTATTCGTCCTTGTTTTCAAAGAGAGGCTTGTTGAACGCGAAGTTGCCCGAGCCGCGGTAATTCTTTACCCTTTCGATAACCGCTTTGAAATCAATTGCCTTTTCCGCGCACAGCGCCGCGCCCGCCGCAACATAGTACAGCGAGTTTTCGGGACATATTCCCTTTGTGTTGAGGGTGCGGTCAAAGCAGTTCCTCAGCTCGCTCATAAAGGTGAGCGGGCCGCCGAGGTATACGATCTGTCCCTCGATCTCCCTGCCCTGAGCAAGACCGGCAACGGTCTGGCTGACTACCGCGTTGAAGATACTTTCGGCGATGTCCGCCTTGCGCGCGCCCTGATTAAGAAGCGGCTGAATATCGGTTTTCGCAAACACGCCGCAGCGCGAAGCGATGGTATAGGTCTTTTCATATTGCTTTGCGAGTTCGTCCATTTCCTCGAGCGGAACGTTGAGCAGAGTCGCCATCTGGTCGATGAAAGCGCCTGTGCCGCCGGCGCAGGTTCCGTTCATTCGAACCTCAAGTCCGTTGGTGAGGAAAAGGATTTTCGCGTCCTCGCCGCCCAGCTCGATAACAACGTCAGTTCCGGGAATAAAGGTGTTCGCCGCGATTCGTGTGGCGTAAACCTCCTGAACGAAATCTATTCCGCAGTCGAGCGCCACACCCATACCGGCAGAGCCCGAAAGCGCCAGAGGAGCGTTCTCAGCGCCGTCTATTTCGCGGCGCACCCTGTCGAGAATTTCCGCGATTTTGTCGGTGATCTGCGACAGATGGCGTTCGTATGTACTGTAAATCAGCTTGTTTTCGTCGTCGAGCACAACGCACTTAATAGTGGTTGAGCCAATGTCAAGTCCTACCTTCAAAATACAGCCTCCAAATCCAAAGCTACCCGTGTTATCCGCTTATTTCCCCGCAAATCGAATCCCTCAGCGCAAAAACCGTGCCGTCATAGGAACAGTCAAGAAGCACCAGAACGAATTTCCGTTCGGGAGAAACGCAAAGCGTCGAACAGTACGGCGGAAGATTTCCGTCGTGATAAAAAACATTTGTATAGTCGCCGACAATCAGTCCGTAGCCGTAACCGCCGATGTAGCCGGTGGTCATCAGGCTGACCGAATTGCCCGACAGGATCTTATGCTCATAAAGCTCGCGCCCCCATTTAGCCAAATCCTTGGCGGTGGAGAGCATATCCGCGGCTCCGCTGCAAAGCCCCTTGCAATTGAACGGGTCGTCGGAATTTTCCGAGCTGATAACATTGCCGTTTCCGCTCCACGAGGCGCTAAAGCCCGTGGAGGTCATATTCAGCGGCTCAAGGAACCGCTTCGTGATAAACTGCTCATAAGGCATTCCCGAAACCCTTGTTATGATTTCGGCGAGCAGAAAATAGTTTGAGTTGCAGTAATAAAACTCAGAACCCGGAGAAAACATCGCGTTCTGCGCCTTTATCCATTTCAGCACCGCTTCGCGGTTCTGATCGGCGCTCTGTTGAGGGCTTACTCCGATGTCGACGCCCGCAATTGCCTCGGTCAGATAATCGGGTATTCCCGAGCTCATATCCAAAAGCTGGTGAATGGTGACATTTCCGCAGGTCATCCCGGGAATGAAATTACCGACGGGAGAATAGATGTCGAGCTTGCCCTCCTCGTAAAGCAGCATAACAGCCGCAGCCGTAAACTGCTTTGAAACGGAAGCAACGTGATAAACGGAGTTTAAATCTCCGCCCGAATAAATTTCGCTTCCGTCCTTTTCGGCGTATACCACGCCCGAAAAGCTTCTCGCTCCGGCGCAGTCGGAAACGATCCTCTGCTCGTCGGAAACCGCTTCAGGCTTACCGGAGTCTGCCGAAGTCTGCTCAGCGCCCTGCTCGGTTTCGCGCTCGGAGCCGCGGGCTTCGGTTTCGCCGCTGTCGGAAGCGCCTGCCGTTTCGGACACGGCAGCGGAACCCAAATCGTTATTTACGGTCGTTACCTGATACGGCACCTCGGATGGAGTTGAGGATCCGGCTTTGCTTTCATCCTTGCCGCAGCCGCAAAGCACCGCGCCCAAAACCAGGGCGCACGCCAAAATTGCAGACACCGTTTTTTTCACAAAACTCACCACTCATTAGCTAAAAGCCTTGTTCGGGGTATAGTACCCCAAAATGCATATCAATTAATTATAGTATTTTTAAAATTGTTTGTCAATCATTTAATATTCCAATTTAGAATTATATTGATTTTGTTTGAATTTTACCACTAATGCGCATTAAAATCAATAAACAAATATCCATTTTTGCCCCTGTTCAGGTCATTTTCAGTATTATTGCCGCCCTTAAAAAACAAAAAATCGAAAAAACTTTCGCATTTCAGGAGCATTGTCCTTATTTTGGGTCAGTGCTTCGTTTATAATGGAAGTATAACTTAAGGGAGGTTTTGAAAATGTTAAACTTTTTAATCAATTTTTGTCTTATCACGTTCCTGTGCTACGCCGTGGCAGGTCCCGTAAGGGCGATATTATTTCCGAAAAAGAGCCGCCGCGCTTATCGTCCCGCAAGACGCTCCGCTGCCGCCGTCAGACAGAGCCGTCCTGCGCCGAGAAAAAAGGCAAAGATCATATATCTTCACGGCAGGGACAAAAAGACGGCGCGCAAAAACCTGCACGCCGCCTGAGCGATTCATTTATTATTTAACTAAAGCTGCGGCAGAACCGTTGTGGCCACCGCGAAATAAATCAGCAGCGACAGCGAGTCGCAGACCGTTGAAATCAGCGGGTTAGCCATTACCGCAGGGTCGAAGCCGATTTTCTTTGCGAGCAGCGGAAGGCTGGCGCCGACAATTTTTGCCATTACGATCGTACCGACCAAGGTCAATGACACCACCAGAGCAATGAGCACCGGTTCTCCGTCGCCCTTGTAGCCGTGCAAATCGAAGAACAGCAGCTTGAAGTAGTTCGCGACCGCGAGGGTAAGACCGCAGAGGATCGCTACGCGCAGCTCCTTCCAGAGCACCTTGAACATACTTTTGAACTCGATTTCTCCGAGCGAGAGCGCACGGATCACGGAAACCGAAGCCTGAGAGCCCGCGTTACCGCCCGAGCCCGTTATCATCGGAATAAACGATGACAGGATGATAATTTTGGCAAGCACTCCGTCGAAGGACGAAATGATCGTGCTGGTGAAGGTCGCCGAGAGCATAAGAACGAGCAGCCAGGGCACGCGCTTGCGGTAAATACCCAGAACGCCCGTTTTCATATACGGCTTGTCAGACGGCAGAACCGCGGCCATCTTTTCGATATCCTCGGTTGCCTCCTCCTGGATAACGTCGATAGCGTCGTCGATCGTTACGATTCCGACGATGCGCTGCTCTTTGTCGACCACAGGAAGCGCCAGGAAGTCGTAATTTGAAAACATCTGAGCTACCTTTTCCTGGTCGTCGAGGGTGTGAACGGAGATTACGTTCTCCTCCATCATATCGCGCACCACGTCGTCATCGGCGGCGAGCAGCAAGTCCTTTACGGTAGTGATACCGATGAGCTTGTTGTTTTCATCGTTGACATAGCAGGTGTAGATCGTCTCCTTGTCAACGCCCGTTCGCCTTATTCGCTTGATCGCCATTTCGGCGGTCATATCGGGACGAAGCAAAATAAACTCGGTAGTCATAATCGAGCCCGCGCTGTCCTCGGGATATTTCAGCAGCTCGTTGATCTGCTTGCGCATATCCTTGTCGGCAGTGCGCAAAATACGCTTTACGACATTTGCGGGCATTTCCTCAATGAGGTCTACGGCGTCATCGACAAACAGCTCGTCCACAACTTCCTTGAGCTCGCTGTCAGAAAAGCCGTGAATCAAAAATTCCTGCGTTTCGTCGTCCATTTCAACGAAGGTTTCCGCTGCCAGCTCCTTTGGCAGCAGCCTGAACAGAATCGGCATTTTTTCATCCTGCATTTCCTCAAAAACCGCCGCGATGTCGTAGGGCATCATCGTGGTGAGGATATCCCGAAGAGTAGAAAACTTCTTATCTTCGAGCAGTTTTTTTATGGTTTGCGTCAGCGTGACGTTTACCTGAACCATCATCTCTCCTCCTTTTGCTGCGGAAAGACGCGCTCACGGGGCTATGGTTCAGATAAAAATGCTCTGACTGCGACTTTTATCTGAATCATAGAGAAGAATTGAAAGAATGAACGCAGAAAAGCCGTTCATCCCTACTTCGCCCGGGAACAGCGCCTAAACTTCCGGATGCGTCCATTAAAAATTCACCTCTCAATAAAAACCTTGGGACATCATTATTTTATTCCAATTCGGTTCGGATGTCAAGGAAAGAATATCCGCTCCGGGAATTTCGTTTTGCGGAAAAACCTTGATTTTTTTACGCAATGATAGTATAATGACCTTAAATTTGAAAAATGGGAGGCAAATATGAACGGTCTGATAAAAAAATATCTTCCGTACGCCCTTGTTATTTTTGCGGTTTTTCTGCTTGTGCCGCTGATTTTCCTTAAGGACGGTCCGCTCGGCAAGTTCTGGCCTGTCGCCTTTTACTTCATCCTGCTGACCACCGCGGTGATCACCTCGGCGATCTACTGCGCAAAGCACGGCATAGACTTTTTGTTTACGCTTATGGCTCCCATCGCGTTTTTATTCGCGATGATATACTGCGGCGGATTCACTCCGACAAACCTGATTTTACTTTTCGTTTATCTGGTTGCGGGCATATTCGGTCAGTTTTTGGGAGACCTTGCCTTCGGCGACGAACGTCGAAAAAAGGAAAAGCAGGAACAGCAGGAGCAGGAAAAGCTGATGCTCAGGGCAAAGCGGCGCGACGAGCGCGAAAGGCAGAGGATGGAGAGAGAATCCGAGGAGGAAACCTTTGCGGAGCGCTACGACTATGACGACGAGCCCGAGGAGAAGGCTGCTTCCTCGATTGATGACGACGATTTTGACTACGATAAGTATATGGCTGACATTGACCGTATGCTCGAGGATGACAGCAATTATAATTCCTCATCTTTTTAATAATATGCGCAAAGGGCGAACCGAATCGGTTCGCCCTTAATATTTTGTTGAGATCAAACGCAGTACAGGTTTGTATCCCACGCCGGAATATAGGGATGGTGGCGCAGGTAAATTTTATAATCCGGATTAAGACTTTTGATCAGCAGCGGAAGACGGAAGATGTCCTCAAAGCGGTGATAGGCGGCAAAATTCAGCTTCGGACGGAACTTTTTCAGGGTTTCCGCCATTCCGAGCAGGGTTTCATAATCGGCGCCCTCAACGTCAGCCTTGATATATGTCGCCCGCTCTCCCCTTAAAATCGAGTCCACGGCCGCCACTCTGGTTTCGACGCCGCTGTCGGACAGAGCGCTGTTGCGCCCCGCCTTGTTGTTGAAGGTCAGCTCGCCGCCGCATTTCCAGGCTCCGAGCCGCCACATTTCAACGCGCGGCATATTTTTGCAGCGGAGCCTGAGCTTTTCGAAGTTTTTGGCGTTGGGTTCAAAGGCGATTATTTTTTTGTAACCGCCCGCGTAATGCAAAAGCTCGTCTATCGTGTCGCCGTTGTAGGCGCCGAGGTCAACATAAACCTCATCGGCTCCCGGCGCGAGAATTTCGGAAAACGCCTCGTCCTTGGATGAGGTTATGCCGTCGAGCAGCGCAAGCTCGCCCGTATGGTAAAATTCGAGAACTCCGTCATAAACCCTGCGGGACGCTTCGTCCGCAAAAAGCCCGCGCGCACGCTTCATATCCTCAAGATTCTTTTCGATAAAATCCGCGTCGAACAGAACGTTTCCGAACGCGGGAACGCTAGGCACAAGCAGGGTGTGCCTTGCCGCCACGCTTTTGATAAGCCCCATTACGTCGGGAAGCTGACTGGCAAAGCAGAGCGCCGCAGCGAAGCCGCCGAATTCCTCCTCCAGCTCCGAGCACTTCCTGACGCGGAAGCCGTGAAAGCTCTGTCCGCGCACAAAGCCGTCGCTCGCCATCACAGCCCGGGCTTCAATTCCGTAATGCTCAAACGCGGCGAGCACCTTGTCGGCGCCGTCGCCCATTCCGTAGAGCACAACGGGCTTTCCGCAGGTTTTCAGACTTTCCCAAACGCTTGGCTTTTCAAATAATCCGTTCATAATTCCTCACATAAAGAAAAACGCCCACCCTACTGGGTGGACACTTTAAAGTGTTGGCATCTCCCTATTTTCACACCCCGTCGCCAGAGCACTATTTTCGGCACCACTGAGCTTAACTTCCGTGTTCGGTATGGGAAC
>ONIJ01000104.1 GCA_900317875.1 uncultured Eubacteriales bacterium | reverse complement strand
TATGATGAACGGCGAACTGTCATAAACAGTCTAATTGATTTGAGAAACGATCTCATTTCACAAGGCAAATACACCGAAAAAACTGCCTGCTGATCGGTTGATCGGCAGGCGTTTTTCTATATCAATTTATTTGTACTTAACAATCCGATTCCAAGCGTTGAGGCGTTATGCAGCATAGCAGTCGTGGTCGGCTGTGCCAAGCCACTTATGCCGAGTGCAATCAGTCCGCCGTTAACGGAGAGGATCGAGCGGTAATTTCTGCCGATGCGCTTCATCATCGCGGTGCTGAGTTTTCTCAGTGTGACAATGCTGCCTAAATCGTTTTCTGATATCGTGATGTCTGCGATCTCTCTTGCAATCGCCGCACCGTTTGAAATGGCGATACCGACGTCTGCCGATGAAAGCGCAGGCGAATCGTTCACGCCGTCGCCGATCATCACCACCGTATTGCCTTTTGCTTTTTCACTTAAAACAAAACGCGCTTTTTCTTCGGGCAAAACCTCCGCATAGAAGCTGTCAGCGCCTACCCTTTCAGCAATCGCCTTTGCCGTATGCTTGCTGTCGCCCGTCATCATCACGATATTGTCAAAACCGAGCTCCTTGAGCTGCTGCACGACTGCGGGTGCTTCCTCTCTGAGAGGATCTTCGATACAAATGACCGCTGCAAGCCAGCCGTCAATGGACAAATACAACCTTGAAAATTCGTTTGAGATTGCAAGCAGCTTTTTCTCTGTTCCGAGCGGAACAGCAGATCCCTTATCCTCAAATACAAAATGATAACTGCCGATCAATACCTCGTCGCCGTCGATCGTGGATTTGACGCCGTGCGCCACCACATACTCGACTTTAGTGTGCATTTCAGCGTGCGTCAGACCTTTTTCAATTGCCGCACGGACGACCGCATTGGCGATAGAGTGAGGAAAATGCTCTTCTAAACACGCTGCGATACGCAGCAGCTCGTCGGGTGTTTTGTCGCAGAAGGATACAACGCTGTGGACAGTGGGGTTTGCCTCGGTGAGCGTTCCGGTCTTGTCAAAAACGATCGTATTCGCAACAGCGACTTTTTCAAGAAACTTGCCGCCCTTGACTGTGATACCGTAGGCGTTTGCCTCCCTGATCGCGGACAAAACCGTTACGGGCATTGCAAGCTTCAGAGCACAGGAAAAATCGACCATCAGCACGGACAGCGCTTTGGTTGTATTACGCGTCAACAGCCATACCAGTGCTGTTCCGAGAAACGTAAACGGTACGAGCCTGTCGGCGAGGTGTTCCGCCTTGCTTTCCACATTTGATTTCAGCTTTTCTGTTTCCTCGATCATCGAAACGATTTTGTCATAGCGGGTAGAGCCGGCGTTCTGTGTTACACGGATAGTCAGCTCACCTTCTTCAATCACGGTTCCGGCGTAAACGGTCGCGCCGGCGCTCCTGCATACAGGCACGCCTTCTCCCGTCAGAGTGGATTGATTCACCATTGCTTCTCCGCCGCTTACCGTACCGTCAAAAGGAATTATACTTCCGGCGTTGACAATGATCTCATTGCCGGCATTGATTTCCGACGACTTCACCAAAACAGGCTGTCCGTCCGTTTTCAGCCAAATCTTGCCGACATTCAAAGACATACTTCCTGCCAAATCACTGATGGATTTTTTGTGCGTCCAGTCCTCCAATATCTCGCCGATCTCCAGTAGGAACATCACAGAACCGGCGGTTTTGAAATCGCGTCTGATCAGCGAAACGGTAATAGCTGTCGCGTCTAAAACAGAAACCTCCAGCTTGCCCTTTGACAGACATTTTAATGCTTTCCAAATATACCGCGCGGCTTTGACGGCGAGAATAGCGATACGTAAATAGCGGGGAATGAAAAACCGCCTGAAATACCGTCCTGCGTTCTTTCGCAGCAGCTTGCCTGTGTATTCCTGCTGAAGCTCCCTTGCCGCTGTTACGGACGTGAGCGCGTGTTCCGGAATCGTTGCGGTATCGGGCTCTGTCTGACACAGGAGCTTAATCGCATCCTCTGTGCTGCCAAAATACTCGATCATCAAATCGTTTGTCGCAGGATAAACCTTACAGCGTTTGATTTGACGTTCGGCGTTCAGCGCACAAAACAGCTTGTCAAGCTCCAGCTGACTGTAGCGGTTCAGAATATGTATCCTCAGCCGACCTCGGATCTCGTGAAGTATCTTAAATTTCATTTTCTTCGGTCGACTTGACCGTCTTTTCCGGCTCAAGCTCGACGGGCTTTTCATTTTCCTCGCGGTCAAGATTGATCTGCTTTGCCTCGGCGTAAATATCCTCGGCATTTTCCTGAACCTTAGTTACCGTTTCCATAACACTTTTTTTGGCTCTCAACGCCGCGGCGGTGCAGTGGGTGTATGCTTTTTTGGCGTCTCTGCTTGATAACGCTTTGATTCCCGCCGTGCCGAACAGCACTCCGCCAAAGAATAATAACGCGCCTTTTCCTATTGATGTCATAATTTATTCCTCCTTATTTATGTTTATATCCTGTGATGAACGTCATTGCCATGCATATTACGGCTGCAAACGCCCAGAATTTGTGGTGCTTCATAAAATCTATCCTTTCTTATTTACGGTAGTTAGCTATAGCTAACTATCACTGGAAAAAAATAAAAAATCTGGTTTGATTTCTTCTATTATTATATAATAAGCAGCGTGCTTTTGTCAATGGAATTGTAGATAAAAAACAAAAACGCTCAAATCAACAGAGCGTTTTGCCTATATTTATACGTTGCCTATATTATCCTAAAGTGATATCTAAAATCATCATTACCGTAAATCCGAGAGCGAACATCAACACGCCGATATTGGAGTGTTCGCCATCTGACATTTCGGGGATCAACTCCTCCACAACCACATAAATCATAGCCCCTGCCGCAAAGCTGAGCAAATACGGCATTATGGGAACCATCAGACCGGATACAAGAATCGTAACCAATGCGCCTATTGGTTCTACCGCGCCCGACAGAACACCGCCGAGGAACGCGACCGATTTGCTTTTTCCCTCAGCGTGAAGCGGCATAGATATAATTGCTCCCTCGGGAACATTTTGTATTGCTATTCCGAGTGCGAGCGCTAACGCTCCACCCGCTGAAATGTCGGCTGAACCCGACAACAAGCCTACGTACATCACGCCGACCGCCATTCCTTCAGGAATATTGTGCAGTGTAACGGCAAGCAGCATCATTGTGGTTTTTGCAAGCTTGCTTTTATGTCCTTCCGCTTTTTCGGCAAACATATGAAGGTGCGGCACCGTTTTATCAAGAACAAGCAAAAACAACGTTCCTATCCAAAATCCGACAGCAGCAGGAACAAACGCAAACGTTCCCATCGAACTGCTCTGCTCAATGGCAGGTATCAGCAGGCTCCAAACCGAAGCCGCCGTCATCACTCCTGCCGCAAATCCAGTCAAGGCGCGCTGAAAGCTACGTCCGAGCTGTTTCTTTATAAGGAATACAAACGCCGCACCAAAAGAAGTGCCGACGAAGGGTATCAGGATACCGATTATTACAGATGTATTCACGATCCTATCTCCGATTACTTTGTGATGATTGCGACCGCGTAGGGGACGCGGCCTCGAATCAGTTTGGTTTCTATTTTCCGATAACCCGCTTTTTCAAAGAAAGCGCGGTAATTAGAATAGGTAAACTGCCGCTTGAAATCGGCTCCGGCTTTCTTGTATGATTAATGAAGTTCTGTAAAGCCCCATCATATACCTTCTTACTTCTTACCGACCAACAGTGCCGAACCGGACAGCTCCATCCAAACAGGTTCCCATTTTTTCATAAACTTTTCTGTCGTTTCGATCAGCTCGACCTTTTCATATCCCATATCTTTCAGTCTTTTGACAAAGGCTTGCATATCGCCGTACTTTGACTTTGAAAAGATATCGTGCAGGGCGAAGGTACCGCCTTTTTTCAATAAGCGCAGGGTTTCGAGCAGATACGTCTGGCGATCACCCGGGATATTATGATAAACATAATTGCTTGTTACCGCGTCAAAGCTCTCATCGTCAAAATACAGCCTTACCGCGTCGCCGTGCCGGAATTTGGTGTTGTCCACCTTTTCCGCTCTCGCGTTTTTCTCGCATAACTGCCTGCTGAAAGAGGCATATTCCTTGCCCCAGCGGTCGATACCTATGACCTCGGCTTTCGGATTGCGTTTGGCGCAGGCAATTGCAAGCGCGCCGCTGCCGCAGCCGACGTCAAGGATCTTGCCGCCGTCAGGAACGCTGACATTGGACGCGACATCCTCGATGATCTGCTTTGACATCTGACGTTTACCATTGTAGGAAAACGCGCGGTACATCAGTACCATCCATACGGTAATCACGCCGGCGATCACGGTCAGAATGAGCAGCACAATAAACAATACGGTTTTCAATGTGCCGCTGACGATTCCCGTACATCCGAAAATGATGAGCGAAATCAGAAACACAAGCGTGACGGCAAAACCTCCGAAAATCATACCCTTCGGCATCCAGTTTTTATAATTAGGTCTCATAATATTCACCTTATCCCTTCGCTTGCAAGGACAACATTCTGTTATAAAAACCGTTTTGCTGTTTCAGCTCGTCGGGCGTGCCCTGCTCGTCTGATTTACCGTCTTTGATTACAACAATCTTATCCGCTTCCGCAATAGTGCGCATACGGTGAGCGATAATCATTACTGTTTTGTCTTTGATCAGGCGTGAGAGCGACTGCTGAATCAGCGTTTCGTTCTCCGCGTCAAGTGAAGCTGTCGCTTCGTCAAGCAGAATAGACGCACAACCGCAATTATTGGAGAAAAATCAGGCGAGAGTTATAAAACAGTTCAGCGCTATATCCGTTTGACTAACCTTATCC
>ONIJ01000103.1 GCA_900317875.1 uncultured Eubacteriales bacterium | reverse complement strand
TGAAGCAAGCTCCTCTGAGAAAGGCTCAAGGTTCTTAGTTTCCTCTTTTCTGAAACGTGTATTCTGGAGAAGAACAACGTCACCGTTGTTCATAGCAGCAACGGCAGCCTTAGCCTTTTCGCCTACAACCTCGTCGTCGTCAGCGAAAACAACGTCCTGACCGAGGAGCTCGGAAAGACGGACTGCAACGGGAGCGAGGCTGAATTTCTCCTCGGGACCGTTCTTGGGCTTGCCGAGGTGTGAGCAGAGGATAACCTTGCCGCCGTCGGCGATTAATTTCTTGATTGTGGGAAGCGCCGCTGTGATTCTGTTGTCGTTGGTGATAACGCCGTCCTTGAGGGGTACGTTAAAGTCAACTCTAACCAGAACTTTCTTGCCTTTTACATTGATGTCGTCAACGCTTACTTTGTTGAGCTGCATAGTAAAAACATCCTTTCGTTAGTCAGAAATTTGTAAAATCGCAGTGTATTTTACAGACACTTATATTATAGTATATTTTGCCGTTTTTAGCAATAGCATTTGACAAGGTTTTAACGAGTTTTACGAAAAATTATTTAAGTCCGACCATTTGTGGCGGTGCAGCTCGCCCTTGTTCTGCAAATTGGGGAAGTCCCACTGGCGCAGGACCTCATACGCCGCGATCGCCACGGAATTTGAGAGGTTAAGGCTGCGCGCCTCGTCGATCATCGGCAGCCGCAGCGTGCTTTCGGGGTGCTGCATAAGCACGTGCTCGGGCAGTCCGCGCGTTTCCTTGCCGAATAAAAGAAAGCAGTTGTCGGGAAAATCAACGTCGCTGTAGCGGTGAGTTCCCTTTGTTGAGAAGAAGTAAAAATTACCTCCCTTGTTTTTTTCAAAAAAGTCGCCGAGGTTCTCGTAGTAGGTGATGTCGAGCAGGTACCAGTAGTCGAGTCCGGCGCGCTTGAGCTTGCGGTCGTCGACTGCAAAGCCCATCGGTTTTACGATGTGGAGCCGCGCGCCCGTCGCCGCGCAGGTCCGCGCGACGTTTCCGGTGTTCTGAGGGATCTCGGGCTCGACAAGCACAAGGTTTAATGTTGGCATTTTTTGTCAGTCCTTTTCAAAAAATAAATTTACACTGTTATTCTATTTTAATTCGCAAACACTAATAAAGCAAGTTTTTTCTTGCGATTATTATTAAGGAAGTGATTTTGTGAGCAAAAGTCCGATGATGAATATGGTCAAGGGCGTAATGGTCGGAATGCTCGCGGGCGCGTGCCTGGGCTATGCGGGCAAGTCCGCCGCGGATGAAAACCCTAAGATCCGCAAAAAAATAAGCCGCGCCAAGCGAACGATGAACGACGTCGCCGACACGGCAAAATATATGTTCAAGTAAAAAATCGGCACAAGCCCCAAAAGGGTTTGTGCCGAAGCGTTTTAAGATACATATCCGAGCGGATCCTGATAATCTCCGTTGAGTCTGATCTCGAAGTGGAGGTGAGGACCTGTGGAGTTGCCTGTGGAGCCGATGTAACCGATCGTCTGTCCTTGGCTTACGTAGTCGCCCGTGGAGCAGGCGAGCTCGCTGGCGTGACCGTAAACGGTGATGTAGCCGTTGCCGTGGTCGATCATTACATAGTTGCCGTAGCCGCCGCCGTCGTCGCCCGACCAGATGACCGTGCCGCCGTCCGCAGCCACAAAGGGCTGACCGTAGTCGCCGCCGCCGGCGATGTCAATGCCGTTGTGCATTCTGCCCCAGCGCCACTCCATATAGCTTGTGATGTTGTGGGTGTGGGGAACAGGCCACATAAACGCGCCCGTGGATGAGCCGCTGCCTGTTGAGGTCTTGCTCTCGGAACCGGCTGTGCCGCTCTCGGAGGAGCTCTTGGTTCCGTTTGCGGAGCCGACTGTCTTTTGCTCGTTCACTGCCTCGGTGATCACCTTTTCGCCGGTGATGACCGCGTCGGTCTGAACGCCGTCGGTGAAGGTGAGACGGATCGTTGTTTCTGTAACGCCGTTGACGCCCTCGCGGGTGACAACCTCGTAGTCGGAAGGCTGACTGTCGTCGTAGGTCACCTCGGTTTCAAACTCAACCGTTGATTCGTATGTCCAGTCGGTTTCCAGCTTGATCGAAAGCTGTCCTTCTGTCTTTGCCATCAGCTCGTCAACGCTTGTCGCGTCGCTGCCGCTGTAGGGCTTGATTTCGATTTTATTCGCAAATTCTGTTGTTGTGGCGTCGTCATAGCCCGCTTTTGCGTCTGCGAGGACCTTGTCGAGCGCCTCTTTGAGCTCGGAGCCGTTGTCTGCCGCGCCTGCGAACTTTCCGTCGATATAAAGCGCCGAAGCTCCGTTTTCGGCAGCCTGAGAGCTGAGCTCAACTGCCTCGTCCGCGGTTGACTTCGCCATTGCGGGTGCTGCGGGTTTTTCATCGGAAGGCTTTTCCTGACCGCCGAGCGCGCCCGCTACGGTGACGACCGAGAGCATAACCGCGGTTACGCTTGCGCCCACGGCGAGCACGGCTCTTTTCTTATATACCGTGCGTTCCTGCTTGCCGCCCACGATGTGAGCAGGGGAGATTACAGTCTTTGAAGCCTTCAGCTTTTTTCCGAGCTTTGCCGCGGTTTCCCTGAAGTTGTTCTTCTGCTTGTGCGCGGCTTTAGCTGTTTCCTGATGCTTTTTTCCGGGCGCGATGCTTTCGATCTCGTTGAAGCCGTCGACGCCGAGGAACATCATTTCCTCATTGCTTTTCTTCATCTTTTTCACTTTTATTTCTCCTAACTAAATAACTGTTACAAATCTGTAACAAACCTTCCGACAATCATTATACCAAATCTTGCCGAAATTTCAATACAAGAAATAAAAAACGGAGTTATTCATATAACATATACAAATAACTCCGCTGAGATTTTAGCAGGCTGCACAATAATTCTTCTTTTTAATTATACGATAAGTTATTAACCTTATACGTTTTCAACAAATTGTAATATTGCTTCAGCGCGATTCTGGCGCCTTCAAGGTAGTGTTCTTTGTAATTTCCGCATTCCGACGCCGAAATTCCCGGGATTTCGCCCATATGCGACGAGCTTTTTCCCACGGTTTCGCGTATGAGGTCAATCGCCTGCTGTCCGGTCAGATCTTTCACGATTAAATAAAATCCCGTTCGGTTCGCCATCGGGCCGAAATAGATCACGTTGTCGGCTAGCTTGCTTTTGCCCGCATACGCTTTGAACAGGTGCTCGATCGTGTGGATCACGGGATTCGAGAGGAACGGCGGAGTGTTCGGCTTTAAGAAACGCATATCGTAGGTCGTAATGCCGCCGTTCACCTGCGAGATGTAAAGCCCGGGAGTCAGATTTTTTTGGTCTGCCTTATAGCGTGCGCTTTTATCCATATTTTCCTCCGTGCGGGATCAGTAGTTTGCTATGTTCGTGAAGCAGATGTTGAGGTCGACGGTTCCTTCGATTCCGTCTACCGAGCCGGTTTCGGAGTATTGCCACATCGTGAACTGATAGTAGAACTCGGGGACGTTGGTGTAATCGACGAACCAGATGTCGAAATCCTTCAGCTGAGTGAGGTCGTATTTGAAGTAGAGCTCGCGGGCAGGAGAGTAGATCATCGGCTTGTAGCCGTAGTTTTTGATCGACTCGCAGAAAACTTTGGCGCACTCGGTCGCCTGAGTTGACGAAACGGAGTCGGTGCGCGCGTTTTCGTCCTTGATTATCTCCCAGTCAAAGGCGATGGGATATTCGAGCTTTGTGCCGTCGAGCAGATCCTTTACATACTCGGCTTCCTCGGCGGCCTCGTCCGAGGTCGTCGCCTGCGAGAAGAAGTAGCCGCCGACCTTGATGTTCTCGGCCTGCGCGCCCTTTATGTATTCAAGCGCCTTATCGTCGGAGTAGAGCGAGCCGTCCTCGCCGTAGCCTCTGCCGCCAAGACGCACCATTGCGAAGTCAACGCCAGCCGCCTTGACCTTTTTCCAGTCGATTTCGCCGGTGTAGGAGGAGATGTCGATACCCTCCTCGGACGCCGCCTTGCCGTCCTCGCTGTAGTACTTAAAGGTCGCGTCGCTTGTGAAGTTTTCCGCCTTGAGAGTATTTTTGGCTACTCCCTCGAGCTCCGTTATCCATATATCGCCGAGGGTGCTGTCCTTGATATGTACTTTATTGCCTGTTGTGCTGACGGAATTTTCGGTGGGAGCCTCGTCATATGTTGCGGTTTTGCCGCTCGGTTGATCCGACGATGAGCCTGATGACGGGCTTTTTTGACCGCTGCAGCCGCAGATCGCCGCCGCGAAAACAGCGGAAGCCAGGGCTGCGCACAGGATTTTCTTCATATTATTTAACCCCTTTTTGACATTTTAGTTGATTTATCAGCGCCGTAATATAATATTTATAGCATAACATATAATTAAAAATCTGTAAACAATGAAATTGAAAAATGCTATTGAAAAGTTTCCCTTAATTTAGTATAATAGGCAATAATGGGAATAATATGACAAGAAAGTGACAGGCAGGTGATTGTGTGAATAACGCGTATCTCGCGGGATACAAAAAAAAGAATATTCACGAACTGCTTAAAGCAATAGATGAATGCACATCGCTGAGCCAGCTTTTCGCGCTGATCCAGCATGAGCATATCGAAATACAAATGCATGCCCAGTCAGGCGCCTCAAACCTTCAGCCTAAAAAGCTGAGTCCTCAGGACATAATCGCCCGAAAGGACCTTCCGCTCGACAGACTAAAGGCAGAGGTAAAAAAAGCGGTCTGCGTTGGATATGTTCCTCCGCTGAACGTTGACGAGGACAGTCAGATTGTTCGTGATATTCGGGCGACAAAGACGCTCAGCGAGCTTTTCTCGCTGATTCAGCGCGAAGGGATCGTGATCCCGATGCACGCGCAGACGGGAGCGTCAAACGTTGCTCCGAAAAAGCTCGCGCCGCCGCGGCCGGTCGACTCCGACGAATCGCCTTTTGAGAGGTTCAAGGCAGAGGTGATCAGATCTCTTTCGGAGCAAAACGGTTAACAGGCGACGCAAATGGATAATTTTTTTGCCGGAATTGGGTTATACTCGGCAAGGCGGAGCAATCCGCGATCAATTTAAGAAAGAGGGATAGTAAATGAAAAGATCATCAAAACGCTTTTTTGCGGCAGTTCTGGCGGCAGTTACCCTGATTACCGCTTCTGCTTCGATTTCCGCCTCCGCTGCGGAAACGGAAACAGGCGCTCCCGTGGCGGTGAATGAAGCCGTCGAGGAGGTTGCCGCTCCCGCTGACGACGCGCAGGAGGCTGTTGCCGCGGTTGAGGAAACCGGGGAGGTCGCCGCAAGCGTTGAAAAAAGCGATGCGGTTTCGGAGCCCGAGCAGCAGGAGGACGCTCCCGTGATCGGAAGGGTAACGGGACTCGGAAAGAACACCGTAAACGTAAACAACATCAATCTTGTCTGGAACAAGGTGAACGGCGCCACAGGCTACATCATCTACAGATGCAGCGCCGACTATGACAGAGGCTATTTCAATCCCGTTGCAAAGGTAAAGACAAACTCTCATAACGACACAGGGCTTGTACAGGGCTGCCCCTATTACTACAAGGTCGCGGCTTATGTTGAGAAGGACGGCAAGACCTATGAGGGCGAGCCCACTCTCTACAGAACGGCAACTCAGCCCGCGAATGTTTCGGGCCTCGGCAGAGTAAAGACCTCAAGCACAAACACTATCTCCTGGAACCGCAACTACAAGGCGACGGGCTACAAGATTTTCCGCGCCTGTGCCGCAACAAAGAATCAGTATGTGTTCTTAAAGACTATTGAGAGCGGCGCGACCACATCCTTCCAGGACACCAACATCAGCAAGGGCAACGTCTACTATTATAAGGTCGTTGCGTTCAGAGTGCTCTACAACGTGAACTGGTACCATTCGGGCGGCTCCACAGTGTGCTGTATGGGCGGCCTCAGCGTTGACGACTACATCTACAATTCACAGCTTTACAAGGTAACGCTCACCTGGAGCAGAAATCCCTACGCTACCAGATACGACGTTTACTATTCCGAAAATAAGGACGCTGTCCGCTACACTCCCGCAGGCAGCACCACAGGCACATCTCTCACGACCAACACCAGATTCCCGAACGGAAAGCTGCTTTACTTCCGCGTTTATCCCATCTATAAGAAAAACGGCATCACCATAACGGGCACCGCGACCACAAAGGCGATCACCGTTTCAAACAAGGTTTACGGCGTTGCAACGCCCAACACCTATGTTGAGGTATGCATTTCACAGCAGCGTATGTGGTTCTTCAAGAACGGCAAGCTGATCGTTGACACTCCCGTAGTAACGGGCACCAAGTATGTCAACGATACTCCCAAGGGCTATTTCAGTATGTATCAGCGCGCGACCGACACCGTGCTCACGGGTCCCGGCTACGCTTCGCCCGTCGATTACTGGATGGCGTTCTGCGGAGGCTGCGGAATCCACGACGCCTCGTGGCGCTCCAGCTTCGGAGGCAGCATCTACACCTACAACGGCTCCCACGGCTGTGTGAACACTCCATACAACGCGGTGAGAACCATCTACAACAATACAACCTACGGAACACCCGTAATCGTATATTAAAAGCACAACGGCAGCCGCTCGGCTGCCGTTTTTTTATGCGCCCAAATAATGCGCTTGCGCAATTCATGTGCCGCAGGCACAATTTATGTTCGCAGAACAATTTATGAAACGAAGTTTCAATTCATTCCTG
>ONIJ01000040.1 GCA_900317875.1 uncultured Eubacteriales bacterium | reverse complement strand
TTTGTGCCGTCCCAACCTGTTCCGAAAATCTCAGCTTCAGAACCTGCTACGATCAAAACATCGTCAGCTACGGGCTCCTCTGTGGTGCTCTCGGGCTGGGGCTCCTCTGTGGTGCTCTCGGGCTGGGGTTCCTCTGTAGTGGACTCGGGCTGAGACTCTGTTGTGGTCTCGGGCTCGGGATCTACATAACCCTCATCATAAAGACCGGCATAAACAGAAGCGGATGCTGTGAAGTCAACTGTCTCGGCAGGATTTCCACCATCGTTGATAAGAGCAGTTTCTTTTTCCTTGTCTGTCATAGTCTGACCTTCGTCAAGCTTAGTGACATTCAAATCGATTACTTTGAGGTTAACTGTAGTATCGCCTGTACCGATTACCTTGAAGGTAGCGGTAACCAATGCAACTCTGCCGCCGTCTTTAGTGCAAAGATCATAAGGCTGCAGTTCAGTACAGTTGCCTCTGATACCATAAGGAACAGAAGTGGGATTAGTGTTAACCACTGCTGAAGGGACAACCGGCATCACAGTCGATTTGCTTTCGCTTGCCTCTTTGTCATACTCAAGAACAGCTCCGTCATAGGTCAGGAGCCAGTCAGCATTGACAAGCTTTTCTTCGGACTGAATCCAATAGGTAACTGTGATGTTACCGTTGTTTGCATCGATTTCTCCCTGGGTGAACTTAGTTGTTTTTGTTTCATCAGGGAACAAATTCGATGTAGCATTAACAGTCAGCACCGAAGCTGCTTCGTCGTCATCGGTAGCAGCAACGGTGAACATTGCAACTGAGAACGATGTTACGATAAGCATTAAAGCAAGCAGAAGGCTTAGAGCTTTTTTGTACATTTCTTCTTTTCCTCCTTTAATGATAATGCTTCTATAAGCAATATTATTATAATACAAGTGCCGTCCAAAAGTCAATAAAAATTCTTAATTGGAAAACACTTTTTTACAGAATTTTTGTTTTTCGTTTATTTTGACCAGTATTCTAATCGCAATTTGTCATAATTGACAATAAACATTTTTATTCTTTTTCATTATGACAGAAATCATTGGCAAATGAACCCGTTATTTGTAACCATTAACGTTGTGCGACTGCCAATTCCACGAGTCGTAGCACATATCCTCAAGATTTTTTTCCGCTTTCCAGCCCAAAACTCGCTCGGCTTTTTCCGCATTTGCGAAACACTCGGCAATGTCACCCGGTCTGCGCGGCTTGATGACGTATGGTATTTTAACGTTGTTGACCTTTTCAAACGCCTTTACGATATCGAGAACGCTGTAGCCGGTGCCAGTTCCGAGGTTTACGATTTCGACTCCCATATTCTCCCCCGCGTAATCGATCGCCTTAACGTGCCCTTTTGCAAGGTCGACCACGTGGATGTAGTCGCGCACGCCGGTTCCGTCGTGAGTGGGATAGTCGTCGCCGAACACTCCGAGCTGCGGCAGTCTGCCTGCGGCGACCTGAGTGATAAAGGGCATCAGATTGTTCGGTATCCCGTTCGGATCCTCGCCGATTCTTCCGCTTTCGTGAGCGCCTATCGGATTGAAGTAGCGGAGAATGACGACCGACATATCGGGATTGGCGTTTGCTGTGTCGGTGAGGATCTGCTCCATCATAAGCTTTGTCCAACCATAGGGATTTGTCGGAGAGCCGGTTGGCATTGTTTCGACGAGCGGCACGGTTTCGGGCGTGCCGTATACAGTCGCCGACGAGCTGAAAATGAAGTTGTTTACGCCGTGTTTCTTCATCGCTTCCAGAAGCGTTAAGGTGGAGTCGATGTTGTTGCGGTAATATAGCAGAGGCTTTGCAACGCTTTCGCCGACCGCCTTGAGTCCCGCAAAGTGGATAACCGCGTCGATTTTATTTTCGGAAAAAATACTTTCCACCGCGTCCTTATCGCAGACATCGGCTTCGTAGAGAGGGATCGTTGTTCCCGTTATTTCCTCGACGCGCTTTACAGCCTCGGGACAGGAGTTTGCAAAGTTGTCGGCAATGACAACGCTGTGCCCCGCTTCAATCAGCTCAACACAGGTGTGGCTTCCGATGTATCCCGCGCCGCCCGCAAGCAATACGTTCATTTTTTAGTCCTTCCTTCCGTTAATTATGTTGAAAAAAATCACCATATAAATAGTATACGGATTATTACGCCTTTTCGGGCTCGGGATAATCCTGTCCGAATGTCTCGACAGTCATACATTTGATGACCTGCGGGTCAAGCGGCTTGTCCATAAAGTCGGTGTCGCACTCGGCAATTTCGTTTACGACGTCCATTCCCTCGACCACCTTTCCGAAAGCAGCGTACTGCCCGTCGAGATGAGGTGAAGTTTTGTGCATAATAAAGAACTGCGAGCCTGCCGAGTCGGGCATCATTGCGCGTGCCATGGACAAAACGCCCTCGGTATGCTTCAGGTCGTTTTTGAAGCCGTTCGCCGCAAACTCACCCTTGATGTGATAACCCGGACCGCCTGTTCCCGTTCCCTCGGGGCAGCCGCCCTGAATCATAAAGCCGTAAATTACGCGGTGAAAGGTAAGTCCGTCATAGAATCCGCTTCCTGCAAGACTGAGAAAGTTTGCTACGGTATTGGGAGCAATTTCGGGATAAAGCTCCGCCTTAATCACCTTTCCGTTCTCCATTTCGATTGTAACAATCGGATTGTTCATTTTTATCATCCCTTTGTTTTGTATTTTGACTAGAAAATCAGCTTTGTCAGTGCGGCAAAACCCGAAATAATCGCAACCACTATCATACAGATAACGTTTACAACCAGGGTGAGAAGGCAAAGGATTATTCCCGCTCCCGCAAACAGCCGCATAGCTGATTTTTTGAACATTGCAATCGCGCCAAGAGTGATTCCGACGATACAGAGCAAAATGTTGATCCACAGAAGCACGTGGATAAACATTCCGACAAACACAAGAATAAATGCGATCACGCCTATTATCGCCGAGATGAGTCCAAGCGCTTCAAACCTGAGCTTCAAATTCTTTTGATTGATCGGTCTTCCGGTACTGTCGAGCACCTCGGGGTTCTCGGGAGTTTTGTCCTTATTCTTTTTTGCGTAGCTCTGCCGGAACTGTTCGTCAAACTTGGAGCTTTGACTTTCCTCCTTGGGAAATTTGCTTATCTGGGAGTCGCGGAACATCTCGTCGAAATCCCTTTGGTTATTATCCATATATTCTCCTTTTGGCGTTTTTGTATGTCGCAGCTGTTATTCCTTTGCCGCCCATGGCCAGTACAGGTGTGCGCCCGAGTTCACCGTGACAAAGTAGAAGGCCAAAGCAGTTATCACCAGTGCGACCGCAAAAGCCAGACCCAAAAGAGTAAACAGTTTGTTTTCAGGCTTCTTGGCCAGCGAGACGGTGCCGAAAATAATACCCGGAAGCGCAAAGAACAAGCTACCCCTAAACGCCCAGTACCACTTATCAGAAATAGTAATTTGGAAGTTGAAAACAATCATTATTATTGCGATTACGGAAATACAGCCGATAATAAACGAGGTTATTCCGTATCCCTTTGCCTGTCCTCTCGCCTTTTCAGCCTTGAGCTTTTCACGTTCCTCCGGAGTAATTCCCGCGCGAACGGGACGCTGCTGGGGAACCGGCTGGGGAACCGGCTGCTGCGGATACATCGGCTGCTGATATACCGGCGGCGGAACCGGCTGCCAAGCGTTCTGCTGAACCGGCTGCTGAACCGGCTGCCAAGCGTTCTGCTGAACCGGCTGCTGAACCGGCTGCTGAACCGGCTGCTGAACCGGCTGCCGTGCATTCTGCTGAACGGGATGCTCGTTTGCAGGAGGCTGTGGATTATCAAAATTCAACGCCTGCGTTTGTTCATCTGGAATGTTTGCGTATGGATTCATTTGCTCACTCATTATTCTACTCCTTTATTTGATTTATTTTTGATAAATAATTGTTTTCTATCTGTTTTTTTGTCATTCTGTCATAGAATTCTCATTTACTCTTCAATGCTCATTGTTGCAAACGCATTGAGATCAGAATCGGCAATCCTTCCGCTCAGGTATTCGTAATACCCCTGAGCTCCGACCATCGCGGCGTTATCGCCGCAGAGAGACTTTTCGGGCATATAAAACTCCCAGCCGCGCCTTGCGCACTCCTTGCTCAGCGTTTTTCGCAAAAGCGAATTCGCGGAAACACCGCCCGCGATAACGAGCTTTGTAACGCCTAAATCCTCTGCCGCCCTGATAAAGTTTGTGCAGAGGCAGTCGACGACCGCGTAGCGGAAGGACGCGCAGACATCGGCTTTATTGAGCTCGCCGCCCTTCTGCGCAGTGTTGTGGATCAGGTTTATTACCGCTGTTTTCAGCCCTGAAAAACTGAAATCGTAGGGTGCGTCGTGAACCGTTGGTCTGGGCAGCCTGAAAGCGTGCGGATCGCCGTCCTCGGCAATCTTGTCGAGAGCGATTCCGCCCGGATATGGCATTCCCATAGTGCGGGCCGCCTTGTCAAACGCCTCTCCCGCCGCATCGTCACGTGTCCTGCCGATGATTTTCATCTTTGTGTAGTCCTCTACCATCACGATATGACTGTGACCTCCGGAGACTACAAGGCAGAGAAAAGGAGGTTTTAGTTCTGTATTAGAAATATAATTAGACGCGATGTGCGAGCGCAGGTGATGAACGGGCACCAAAGGCAGCCCCGTTGAAAGCGACAGTCCCTTTGCAAAGTTTACTCCCACCAGCAAAGCGCCGATCAATCCGGGAGCGTAGGTGACTGCCAGCGCGTCGATTTCGGAAAGCGTTAATCCCGCCTCATCGAGGGAGCGCTTAACCACGGGCACAATCGCCTCGGCGTGACGGCGCGAAGCTATTTCGGGCACAACGCCGCCGTAAAGCCTGTGCTCCTCCACCTGAGAGGCGACAATTGAGGAAAGCACCCGTCTGCCGTCCTCGACGACCGCCGCTGCGGTTTCATCACAGGATGATTCAATTGCGAGAATCTTCATATTTTTAATTCCTCTTTAGAAATATAATGTCATCAGAACCGCGTTTTCAGTCGGCTCTGAGTAATAATTCTTCCTCTCTCCCACCTTGATAAAGCCGAAGCTCTCATAAAGCGAGCGAGCCGGAGCATTGCCCTGCCTTACCTCGAGAGTGAGGAATGAAAAGCTGTTTTTCTTGCAGTAGGTCACAAGCGTTCTGATAAGAGCGCTGCCCACGCCGCGTTTGCGAAAATCCTCGGATACCGCTACGTTGTAGATATATCCCTCGTCAAGCACGAAGTTCATTCCGATGTAGCCGATCACCTTATCGTCCTCAGCAGCGACGTAAAACAGGCTGTTATCGTTTTGCAGCTCCGATTCAAGACTTTCGCGCGACCACGGATGAACAAAGCAGTCGTTTTCGATTTTGCATACTCCGTCGAGATGAGCCGCCGTCATTTTTTCGATCTTCATTCAATTACTCTCGGTTGTCGGAGGTGTGTCGTAACCGCGGAGTATTTCCTCAACGCAGGTGACGATAATATCACGGCACATACGGTAGATTTCAAGGCTTCCGCCATATGGGTCCGCTACATTCAGAACCTCTATTTTCTCGGAGGGATACGAAATGCTTTGCGTGAGAATCATCGCGTGTTCCTCGGACATACAGTAGATTTTGTCAAAATCCGCGATTTCGTAGTCATAGATGAAATGCGAGCGGTGAGCGCTGATGTCCACGCCGATTTCGGAACAGGCGTCGACCGCGTTCTTTGACGGAGGCATTCCCGCCACCGCGGCCATTCCGAAGCTGACTGCGCGAACAGCGAGTCCGCGCTCCTCAGCCATTTTATTGAATATGCCCTCTGCCATCGGGCTCCGACAGGTGTTGCCCGTACAGGCAAAGGCGATATACTTATCCTTTTGCATCATACCAAGTCCTTCCTACCGCCGCGTCAGCTGTCAGCGGAACCTCGAGCTTAACGGCGTTTTCCATCTCCTCCTGAAGGAGCATTGCAACCTGAAGGCTCTCGTGCTGCGGCGCCTCGACGATCAATTCATCGTGTACCTGAAGAATCAGGCGCGCCTCAAGGCCTTCCCTTTTCAGGCGCTCGTCAACGCGCACCATAGCGATTTTAATGATGTCCGCCGCTGTGCCCTGAATCGGCATATTCCGCGCGACGCGCTCTCCGAAGGCACGCATCATATGCTTGCCGGAGCTGAGCTCGGGAAGATAGCGACGTCTGCCGAACATTGTTTCAACATAGCCGTCGAGCTTTGCACGCTCGACTATGTCGTTCATATATTTATCTACGCCGCTGTAATGCGCCAGATAATTTTTGATATAAGTCGAAGCCTCTTTTGTGCTTACTCCGATGTCCTTTCCGAGCGAGAAAGCTCCGATACCGTAGACGATTCCGAAATTGACCGCCTTTGCGCTGCTGCGCATTGCGGGAGTCACCATATCAAGCGGCATATTGAACACCTGAGAGGCGGTTATGGCGTGGATGTCGTCGCCGTTTTTGAAGGCTTCGATCATATTTTTATCGTTTGCGATGTGAGCAAGGACTCTGAGCTCGATCTGTGAATAATCCGCGTCCACAAGCACCCAGCCCTCGCGCGCGCAGAAAAACTTTCTCATCTCTCTGCCCAGCTCGGTGCGCACGGGAATGTTTTGCAGATTAGGCTCTGTTGAGCTGATTCTGCCTGTGCGCGTCTCGGTCTGGTTGAAGCTGGAGTGGATTCTTCCGTCCTCGGCGATAACCTTAAGCAAGCCCTCGCAGTAGGTCGAGTTGAGCTTTGCCAGAGTGCGGTACTGCAGCACCATTTCGACTATAGGATTGTCGTAGCGCAGGCTTTCAAGAACCTCGGCGTTTGTGCTGTAGCCGCTTTTGGTTTTCTTTTTGGCGGGAAGCCCCAGATCCTCAAAAAGCACCTTGCCGAGCTGCTTCGGAGAGTTGATGTTGAATTTTCCGCCGGCGTTTTCGTAAATCTCCGCTTCGAGCTGCGTGATCTGAGCGGAAAGCATCGCGCCGTAATCGGCAATTCCCTGCCTGTCAACTGCGAAGCCTATATTTTCCATCTTCGCCAGAACGTTGGCGAGCGGAACCTCTATTTCAAACAGGAGCTTTTCCTGACCGTTTGCCTTTATTTCATCAAGCAGCTTTTTGCACAGCCTGTCATATACGGCAAGCGCTCTGTATTTTTTCAGCTCATCGTCATCGCAGAGCGGCAGTTCGATCTGATTTGCCGCGCAGAGATTGTCGTCGGTGTAGTCCTTCGAGGAGGGCTCCAGCAGATAGGCGGCTAGCTCGACGTCAAAAATGCCGCAGCTCACCGAAATACCGATTTTGTCGGCATACGCGAAAATCGCCTTGCAGCTTCTCGTGAAAAGAGTGCGCTCACAGTCGGCGAGTACCGAATTGAAAAGCTCAGCGTCGTCTGACAGATAAACCCTGCCGCC
This sequence comes from uncultured Eubacteriales bacterium, assembly GCA_900317875.1. GTDB lineage: Bacteria > Bacillota > Clostridia > Oscillospirales > Acutalibacteraceae > Ruminococcoides. The sequence continues at coordinate 11,466 of ONIJ01000040.1, read as the reverse complement.
GAGCATTACAGCAAAGGATTTTAATTCGTTATTAGAAAATTCGGATGATAGATAAATATCATGCTCCGAATTAATTTTCTCTGAAAGAATATTGCTTTCATTTTTTATTACTTCGAGAGCTTCCTGATTTTCGGAAACCTCCTGAGAAACGGGCGCCCCGCCGAGGTTATATTTTTCTATTATAGAAAATAATTCAAGCCGCGCCATATAGCGCGCCGCCTCTGCCCTGTCACGGATTTCGACTTTGTAATGCGATATATCAGTGTCGATCGGCGCGTCCTTAACGATTTCTCCGAGCATACGGCTCAAGAACGCATTTTCCTTTGAGGCGGTGAGCTTTTTGCGGACGCCGTCCTTGATTTCGAGCTCATCAAGATGGTCGTAGATATACTGCACCGTGTGGTAACGCTGAATCAAATCTCCCGCGCCCTTTGGCCCTATTCCCGTAACTCCGGGGATATTATCCGAGGAATCGCCCTGAATCGCCTTGATTTCAATTAGCTCGGCAGGTGTTACGCCGTAGTCCTCGTGAATTTTTTCGGGAGTGTAGAGAATATCGTCGCGGTTGGTGCAGAGGTGGACGTGGGTTTTATCGCTAACGAGCTGCAGGCTGTCACGGTCTCCCGTGGCGATTACACACTCGTTGCCGCTGTTCTCACAGGCCGCTGAGAGCGTTCCGAGGATGTCGTCGGCCTCGTAGCCCTCACAGGTGACGATTTTATAACCCAAAAGCCCGAGCAGCTCCCTGAGCGGAGGCATCTGGCTCGCAAGCTCTGGCGGCATTCCCTTTCGGGTAGCCTTGTAGCCGCTGTAAGCCTTGTGTCGGAAGGTAGGCGCCTTTAAATCAAAGGCGACGGCTACCGCGTCGGGATTTTCCTCGTTTTCAATTTTGCGGAGCATCGTCAAAAAACCGTAGATCGCGTGGGTGAACTGTCCCTCCTTGTTTGTGAGAGGCCTGATTCCGTAAAAAGCGCGGTTAACAATGCTGTTTCCGTCGACAACCAACAATCTCATAGCTTATACATCACATCCGTAATAATTCCGTTTTTGTAGTAAATGCGCGGCACGCGCTTGCCGACAAGACAAACGACCTCATAGTTGATCGTTTCGGTGTTCTCGGCAATAGTATCCGCGGTCGGCTCGCCGTGCCCGCCTGTTCCGAACACGATTACCTCGTCGCCGATTTTTACGTCGGCAATGTCGGTGACATCGAGCATAGTCTGATCCATACATATTCTTCCGACGATTTTGGCGCGCCTGCCGTTCACAAGCATATAGCCTTCCTTGGCGTTCTGACGCACAAAGCCGTCGGCGTAACCTATCGGCACTGTGGCGATTTTCATATCCTTCTCGGCGGTGAAGGTTCTGCCATAGGAAATATCCGCGCCTGCTTTGAGGTTCTTAACATAGGCAATTGTCGTCTTAAGCGTCATGGCGGGCTGCAGATCCAGCTTTCCGCAGAGCTTCGGCGAAGGCGCAAGGCCGTAAAGGATGATACCCGCGCGAACCATATCGCAGTAGGTGTTGTCATAATCCTCGATAGCTCCGCTGTTTGAACAATGCACAACCGGGATTTTTAGACCAAGCCTTTCAAGCTCGGTTTTTACGTGATAAAAGTTATTGAACTGCTTTGTTGTGAACTCTCTGCCCTCCTCCGTTTCGTCGGATACGCAGAAGTGAGTAAACAAACCTTCAAGCTGCAGATTTGTGAGCGAACAGGCTTCGTATATTTCTTTAATAGAATATTCATCCCTCGGGAACTGCTGGCACATAAAGCCGATCCGGCTCATACCGGTGTCGCACTTGATGTGGATTTTGCAGACGCAGCCGTATTCGGCGCACTGAGCCGAGAGCGCCTTGGCATAATCGAGCGAGAACACCGCCTGCGAGATATTGTACTGCGCAAGTCTTTGGGCGTCGCGCACGGGAGTATAGCCCAGAATAACGATCGGCAGCTTTACGCCCGAGGTGCGGATTTCAATTCCCTCGTCGATATTTGACACGGCAAAAAAGTCCGCGCCGAGTCTTTCGTAGATGTGCGCGAGCTCAACCGCGCCGTGTCCGTAGCCGTCAGCCTTGATTACACAGCAGATTTTTGCTCTGCCGTCAACCTTCTTCTCTATCTCGTGAAAGTTGTGAGCAATCGCGTCCAGCGAAATCTCCGCCCACGTTCTTTTTACAAAGTCCATACATACACCTTTTTCTTCTTAAAAAAGTAATCATAGTTATTATATATTATACTATTATTCCAACGTTAAATCAACAGATTTGAGCAGATTGAAAACAAATTTTAATATTTTCGGAGCATACAAAAAAGCGGCAGCCAAACGGCTGCCGCGAGAAAAGTATCAATTATGATCAAACGCTGAACAAAAGCTCGGAATATGACGGATAAGGCCAGAAATCGGAAGCGGTTTCGGTTTCCATACTGTCGCCTACGGCGCGGAGCTCCTGCATTTTCGCAAAGATTTCATTGCGGAAATAGAACGCACGCTCAAGGATGTTGTTCTGATGGCCGTCGGCGCCCAGAACTGCTTCCTCAAGCTCCTGAGCCTTCTTCACGAAGCAGACGAGTTTGTTTGAAAGGCTTGAAATAATGTCCTCCTCATAAGATGTGGGAAGCTTGTCGGAAAGCGCCTTCTTTGCGAGCGCCGCCTCACAGAGCTCGCGCACATACTCGGAAACGGCGGGAGCGATTTTCTTTCTCGCCATATCGATCATTGTGAGCGCCTCGATGTTGATCTGCTTGCAGTAGGTTTCGAGCTCAATTTCAAAGCGTGCGCGGTACTCGGATTCGGTGACGATTTTATTCTTTACAAACAGCGCAACGTTCTTTCTGTCCATAAAGTGGCTGAACGCCTCTGGCATAGATTTAAGGTTGTAAAGTCCTCTTTTCTTTGCCTCCTCGACCCACTCGTCGGTGTAGTTGTCGCCGTTGAAGATGATTCTCTGGTGCTCGGTGAACACATTCTTTACGAGCGACTTGACCGCCGCAATAACGTCCTCCTCGTCCTTGAGCTCAACATAGAAGCGGCTGAACTGCTCGGCGACCATTGTGTTGAGCATATAGTTGGGACATCCGATGTTGAGAGCCGAGCCGAGAGCGCGGAACTCAAACTTGTTGCCCGTGAAGGCGAAGGGAGATGTGCGGTTGCGGTCGGAGGTGTCCTTCTTGAAGTCGGCGAGAACGTCAACGCCGGTTTCCATTCTCTGCTTGCCGTGGCTGACGTATTCCTCGCCGTTGATAATGGATTCAACGAGAGCGCCGAGGTCGTCGCCGAGGTACATCGAAATGATCGCAGGCGGAGCCTCGTGAGCTCCGAGACGGTGATCGTTGCCTGCGGATGCTACGGTTGCGCGAAGCAGATCCTGATACTCGTCGACAGCCTTTACGACTGCCGCAAGAAAGAGCTGGAACTGATAGTTTGTTTCGGGGTGCTTGCCGGGTGAAAGCAGGTTCTCGCCCGTGTTTGAGGTGAGCGACCAGTTGTTGTGCTTGCCCGAGCCGTTTACGCCGGCAAAGGGCTTTTCGTGCAGGAGGCATACAAGGCCGTGCTTTTCGGCAGTCTTTTTCATAATTTCCATCGTCAGCTCGTTGTGGTCGTTGGCGATGTTAGAGGTCGAGAAAATGGGAGCGAGCTCGTGCTGAGAGGGCGCTACCTCGTTGTGCTTGGTCTTGGCGAGCACGCCGAGCTTCCAGAGCTCCTCGTCGAGATCCTTCATATAAGCCGCTACCCTGGTTTTTATTGAGCCGAAGTAGTGGTCGTCAAGCTCCTGACCTTTAGGCGCCTTGGCGCCGAAAAGGGTTCTTCCGCAGAGCTTTAAGTCCTCGCGCTGATCGTACAGATCCTTGTCGATAAGGAAGTATTCCTGCTCGGGACCGACTGTGGTGATAACCCGCGTCACGTCGGTTTTGCCGAGAAGGTGGAGAACCTTGACCGCCTCGGTGCTGAGTCGCTCCATTGAGCGCAGCAGAGGAGTCTTTTTGTCGAGCACCTCGCCTGTGTAGGAACAGAACGCGGTGGGAATGTAAAGAGAGCCGTCCTTTACGAACGCCGGAGAAGTGGGATCCCATGTGGTGTAGCCGCGGGCCTCGAAGGTCGCGCGGATTCCGCCGCTCGGGAATGATGAGGCGTCGGGCTCGCCCTTGATGAGCTCCTTGCCCGAAAATTCCATAATCACGCCGTCGCCGTTGGGCTGAATGAAGCTGTCATGCTTCTCGGCGGTAACTCCCGTCATAGGCTGGAACCAGTGGGTGTAGTGGGTGCAGCCCATCTCGATCGCCCAATCCTTCATTGCTGCCGCGACAACGTTAGCTACGCTGATGTCGAGCGGCTCGCCGTCGTCGATAGTCTTTTTCAGCGCCTTATAGGTGGATTTGGGCAGTCTTTCCTGCATCTTCTTCTCGTTGAACACATTGCATCCGAACATTTCGGGTACCTTGGACATAGTATGACACTCTCCTGTTATTATGTTTTGAAAAAAAGAGGCACTGCGGGCTCCTCCGCAGCGCCTTTGCTGTCTTGATAATTAGTATATGCGATTTCGGATTTTTTGTCAATATAAATTATGCGAGATTATCCGCGCAGCGAATTTCGGAAAAATAGTGAATAAGTCTATTCCCAGCGTCTTAGCCTGGGCATAATCGCCTGAGCGCACAACCCGGTAAAGGCTCCGGCAAGACAGCCCGACACAACGAGAAACGGATAATACAGCAGCAGCGAGGTAGTCTGAGTGACGAGCAGAGCCGCCGCCATCTGTCCCGTGTTGTGAAGCAGAGCGCCGAAAACGCTCGCGATCCACAGGTGCTTCTCATCTATAATTCTTTTAAGGAATAACATTCCCAACAGACAGAGAAAGCTGCCGCAGGCGCTGTAGAGCAGCGCCATAATATTTCCGCTGAACACCGAGCCGAGGGTTATCCTCACTCCCACCATCATAGCTACCTCTAAGGCGCGGTAGCGGTAGACGGCGTAGACGGTTACGATGTTAGCAAGCCCGAGCTTGATTCCCGGTATCGGAAACGGGTTGGGAATTTGCAGCTCAACTATGAAAATAATCAGTGCGACCGCGGTGAGGACCGACAGCCGCGCCAGTCGTTTAGCGCTCATAGGCTCACTCCGAAATTGCGTCGACGCCGCTGTCCGAGTCGGTAAACTCAATCACCAGCTCGTGAGGCAGGCAGACGATCGGCATAGCCGAACTGCTCAGCCACCCCATATTCACGCAGGTTTTGTCGGGACAATCGGCGGACTTGACGCGGATTTTACCGTCCTTGATTTCAACAAGGTTGACTCCGCCGCCGCGCTCGATCTCGATTGTCCTGTCAGGCTCCCGGCTAAGGTCGAGGGTATAGAGCGTCTTTCCGCCGCTTTTAATCCTGACAAACTGCTTTTTCGGCGCGTTGAGCACCCAAATCGTGCCGACGATCCCCGCCGCGAAAATGACGGCGATGACGATAATCAGAATTTTATACTTCATAACAAAAGTACCGAATCATAAAAAGACTTACGCCTCGGCGATTACCTCAACCTCTACGAGAACGTTTTTGGGAAGAGTCTTTACCGCAACGCAGGAACGTGCGGGCTTTGAGGTGAAGTAGGTGCCGTAAACCGCGTTGAATGCCGCGAAATCGTTGATGTCGGCGAGGAAGCATACGGTCTTTACGGCCTTGTCAAGGCTGCTGCCGGCAGCCTCGAGAACGTTTTTTAGGTTGGTGCAAACCTGCTCGGTCTGCGCCTCGATTGTCTCAGCCTCAACATTTCCTGTTGCGGGATTGATTGCGATCTGACCTGAGGTGAATACAAGTCCGTTTGCCTTGATTGCCTGGGAATAAGGACCGATTGCGTCGGGAGCGTTTTTTGTATATACTTTTTCCATTGTTAATTCCTCCGTTTTATGGTTTGCGCCGCAAATTTCATTGCGGATTATTGACGGCTTTAAGCCGTTATACCAGCTTAAAGCCCGCGCTTGTGAGCGCTTCGGAAATCTGGGCAACGTGCTCGAAGTTTCTTGTTTCGATCACGATCCTCAGATAGGCAGCGGTCACGTCGCTGCCCTCGCCCGCTCTCTCGTGGTGAACGGAAATCACGTTCGCGCCGAGGTCGGCGATAATCTTTGAAACCGCAACGAGCTGACCGGGCTTATCCTGAAGCTCGATGCAGAGTGTCTGCTGTCTGCCTGAGCGGAGCAGTCCGCGCTTGATCACGCGGTTGAGAATTGTAACGTCGATATTGCCGCCCGAAACGATGCATACGACCTTTTTGCCCTTTACGGGGAGCTTGTCGAACATAACAGCCGCGAGCGGAGCGGCGCCCGCACCCTCGGATACCATCTTCTGCGACTCGATGAGCGCAAGGATAGCGGAGGCGATTTCGTCGTCGGAAACCGTTACGATGTCGTCGACGTATTTCTGAATGTATTTGAAGGTGTGCTCACCCGGCTCCTTTACCTGAATGCCGTCGGCGATGGTCGAAACCTTGTCAAGACGGACAGGCTTGCCCTCTTTGATCGACTCAACCATTGAGGGAGCGCCCTCTGCCTGAACGCCGTAAACCTTGATATTGGGGTTGAGATTCTTTATTGCGCAGGCAACGCCCGAAAGCAGTCCGCCGCCGCCGATAGCCGCAACAACCGCGTCGACGTCGGGCATCTCGTTGAGAATTTCAAGTCCGATAGTGCCCTGTCCCGCGATTACGTTTTCGTCGTCAAAGGGATGGATAAAGGTGTAGTTCTTTTCGTCGCGAAGGCGGAGCGCCTCGTTGTAGGCGTCGTCATATACGCCGGGAACCATACAAACCTCGGCTCCGTAGTGCTTTGTAGCCTCTACCTTTGAAATAGGCGCGCCGTCGGGAAGGCAGATGAGCGACTTGATTCCGTATTTTGTAGCTGCAAGCGCCACGCCCTGAGCGTGGTTGCCGGCGGAGCAGGCGATAACGCCGCGCTCCTTCTCCTCGGCGGAGAGCTGTGAAATCTTGTAGCCTGAACCTCTCACCTTGAAGGAACCTGTGATCTGCAGGTTTTCAGGCTTGAGATAAACGTCGCAGGAATCGGTGATTCCCGTAGCCCTGACCAACTGTGTGGGACGGATTACGTCCTTGAGCACATAGGAGGCGTGATAGATTTTGTCGAGTGTCAACATACTAAAACCTTCTTTGTTTTATTCATACCTCACCATTTTACTCCAATCTTTCAAAGAAATCAAGTGTTTGATCAAAAGGATGGAAAATGGTGCAAAAAGCGAATGAAAAATGAGGTTTTTTATGGTATATTTGCGGTATGAAATTTGCGGAACGGCTTAATAATTGCAGGCAAACCAAAACCGGCTGCAGCTTGGCAGTCGGTTTTGACTTGGTTATACTATTCAGTTAAGTGCTTTAAGCTGATGCTAAAGGCTTTAGACGATAGTATTGGTATCAATCCTGAAACATAGGAGTCGAGAGATAACGTTCTCCTGTGTCAGGGAGGAGGGCTACAATTGTTTTGCCTTTGTTTTCGGGGCGTTTTGCAAGCTGAGTGGCTGCCCATACTGCAGCGCCCGAGGAAATTCCCACAAGTACGCCTTCCTTGCGGGCGAGCTTTCTGCCTGTTTCAAAGGCATCTTCATTCTCTACGGTGATGATCTCATCATAGATTTCCGTATTGAGTGTGTCGGGGACAAATCCGGCGCCGATACCCTGGATCTTATGGGGACCTGCGATACCCTTTGAAAGCACGGGTGAACCCGCAGGCTCAACCGCTACTACCTTGACATCGGGGTTCTGCTGCTTGAGATAACCGCCTACGCCCGAGAGTGTTCCGCCTGTGCCGACGCCCGCAACAAAAATGTCAACCTGTCCGTCGGTGTCGTTCCAGATTTCGGGACCTGTTGTAGCAAGGTGCGCCGCGGGATTTGAGGGGTTGGTGAACTGGCTGGGAATGAAGCTGTTGGGAGTGTTTTCGGCGAGCTCAAGAGCCTTGGCGATGGCGCCCTTCATACCCTTTGCGCCGTCGGTGAGTACGATTTCCGCGCCGTAAGCCTTGAGAAGATTTCTGCGCTCCACGCTCATTGTCTCGGGCATTGTGAGGATCGCGCGGTATCCGCGTGATGCCGCTACGGAAGCAAGACCTATACCGGTGTTGCCGCTTGTCGGCTCAATAAGAACCGCGCCCTCGGTGATTTTGCCGCTGCGCTCCGCTTCAATGATCATATTGAGAGCAATTCTGTCCTTAACGCTTCCCGCGGGATTGAAATATTCGAGCTTTGCGTAAACGTCAGCCTCGAGGTTTTCGTTCTTGATGATATTGTTGAGCTTTAAGAGAGGTGTGCTGCCGATGAGGTCTGTGATTTTCTGATATACTTTAGCCATAATTGTTACTCCTTTTGATTAAATGTAATTATTGATGAATTATTATGAGTTGTGTGTGGATTTTATGCGATGCCGCAACATCGTTTTACTCGCATAAAAAAACCTTCCTTCATTTAATCTAAATCAAAGTTTAGTTTTCCTAGTGATTTGGTAGGTTTATAATATCACACTCTCCCCCGTTTGTCAATAGATATTTTAAACTTATTTTTAAAAAGAGCGAAATATGCGTGCGCTGCACAGAAAGATTGAGGATATATTCTTTACAAATCCGATAAAAAATAGTATGATATAAGCATAAAAGCAAGGAGTGATTTTTATGGTACTCGCCTCCAATTCCCCCAGAAGAAAAGAACTGCTGCGGCTGATTGCGCCCAGCTTTGAAATTGAGCCCGCCGACGTGGACGAAAGCGTTTCCGAGAATCTGCCGCTCGGTGAGATCCCCGCTTATCTTGCGCGCAAAAAGGCGGCCTTCATTCATCAGAAGCACCCCGACGACATTGTGATCGGCTGCGACACAGGCGTTTTTATCAACAATATGATGATTGGAAAACCCAGCTCGGATCAGGCTGCGTTTGAGATCCTGAAAATCCTTTCCGGCAAGACGCACAAGGTGATTACGGGCTGCGCTGTTATGAAGGGCGAGCAGGAAATCGTTTTCTCGCAGGTGACCGAGGTCGAATTCTATCCCCTGTCGGACGATGACATCCGCGCCTACATTGCCACGGGCGAGCCGTGCGACAAGGCGGGAGCCTACGGAATCCAGGGCAAGGGAGCGCTGCTTGTAAAGCAGATCAAGGGCGACTACAACAATGTGGTAGGCCTGCCGGTAGCTTTGCTGAATAAAAAGCTGAAAGAGCTGAAATAACACTTGCGCCGCAGCAAAAAAGCCGCGGCGTTTTTTCGTCATTACGGGAATAATTATTTGCAATTGCTTTTTTAACCCTTATGTTGTATAATTAACCTATTATGGGACAAAAGAATAACAATAGGAGAATTGAAAATGCTGGAAATTAAAAACCTTTCTTTTTCGGTCGGCGAGGACGGAGATAAAAAGGAAATCCTTCACGACCTCAGTCTGAAGATCGACAACGGCAAGTTTGTCGTAATCACAGGCCCGAACGGCAGCGGCAAATCTACGCTGGCACGCCTGATGATGGGAATTGAAAAACCAACCTCGGGTAAAATTTATTTTGACGGGCAGGACATCACAGACCTCGGTATTACCGAGCGCGCAAAGCTCGGGATCAGCTTCGCGCTGCAGCAGCCCGTCCGCTTTAAGGGGATCCGCGTTATCGACCTGCTCAGACTCGCCTCGGGCAAACAGCTCGGAATAAGCGAGGCTTGCGACTATCTTTCTGAGGTAGGTCTGTGCGCAAGAGATTACATTGAGCGCGAAATCAACTCCTCCCTCTCGGGCGGCGAGCTCAAGCGAATCGAAATTGCCACTCTGCTCGCACGCGGCACAAAGATGAGCGTGTTTGATGAGCCTGAGGCGGGAATTGATTTGTGGAGCTTTCAGAACCTTATCCGCATTTTTGAAAATATGCGCCGCGACATCAAGGACAGCTCGATTGTGATCATCTCACATCAGGAAAGAATTCTTAATATCGCCGACGAGATAGTGCTGCTCGCAAACGGCAGCATAAAAAAGACAGGCACGGTCCGGGAGATCCTTCCCGAACTCATCGGCACCACTGCCGCCGTAAACGCCTGCGAAAAGCTGAAATAAGGAGGGACGAAAATGCTTGATTTAAACATTGATGATATTGGCAAGCAGCTTATCGAGGAGGTTGCCGACCTCACGGAAGTCCCTGCGGGCGCGTACAATTTCCGCGTCAACTCACAGCTTGCCGGAAGGCACACCACTGAAAACATCGATATTATGAACAAAGAGAACGTGTCGGGCATTGACATCTTCATCAAGCCCAACACCAAGGGAGAAAGCGTTCACATTCCCGTTGTCGTGAGCGCTTCCGGAATCAAAGAAACGGTGTACAACGACTTTTTCATCGGAGATAACTGCGATGTTGTGATAGTCGCAGGCTGCGGAATTGACAACTGCGGCGAGCACGACGCTCAGCACGACGGCGTTCACCGTTTTTACGTAGGCAAAAACTCCAAGGTAAAATACGTCGAGAAGCATTACGGCAGCGGCGACGGCAACGGAAAGCGGATCCTCAACCCCGTGACCGAGGTTTATATGGAGGAAGGCAGCACGATGGAAATGCAGATGGAGCAGATCAAAGGCGTCGACTCCACCGAACGTTCCACAATAGCGGAGCTCAAGGCAAACGCAAAACTTGTTGTAAAGGAGCGTCTGATGACCCACGGAAGCCAGTACGCAAAGAGCGACTACGATGTGACGCTCATCGGAGACAACTCCACCGCAGACGTCGTTTCCCGCTCGGTCGCGCGCGACACCTCATCGCAGACCTTCAACGCGAGAATCACGGGCAACGCGCCCTGCAACGGCCACACCGAATGCGACTCGATTATTATGGACGAGGGCAAGATCCTCGCTATCCCCTCACTTGAAGCGAACAATGTTGACGCTATGCTGTTCCACGAGGCGGCGATCGGAAAAATCGCGGGCGATCAGCTTATTAAGCTGATGACTCTCGGACTGACCGAAGCCGAGGCGGAGGAGCAGATCATCAAGGGCTTCCTGAGATAACCATTACATAATATCTTTCAGACAAAAACACCCTGTGGTCCAACCGGACTGCAGGGTGTTTTTACGGAAATCCCGATTTTTGTTCTATCCTCCGAACGTATGATGTAAGTGTTGCTTTTAGGAAGTCCTTGTCCTCGCTTGATGCGAATGCAGCGTGACGCTGCATCCGGTGTGCCTTTGAAAAAATCACCGTATTGGCTGCGTCGGATTTACGGCGCATCATAACGCGGGAACAAACGAATAGGTTTATGCGGCGGTTTGGTGCGCAAACAGGGTACAGCGGCACGCTGCTCTTCGAGCCCAGTCATCCTTGTTTGGTTCACTGAAAAAAAAAAGAACAGACACCCTGAATGGGTATCTGTTCTTTTTCAATGGAGCGGATGACGGGGCTCGAACCCGCTACCTCCACCTTGGCAAGGTGGCGCTCTACCAGATGAGCTACAT
>ONIJ01000101.1 GCA_900317875.1 uncultured Eubacteriales bacterium | reverse complement strand
GCCCAGGTGTCGGCGCTGTCCATCGCTACATAGATAGGCATATCGCCCAGGATCTTGATGCCCAGACCGTTTACATATGCGCGGAAGGACTCCCACTGCTCATAGAACTTGAACTGGACGAACTTCCAGAAGTTAACGTCGTTTCTCAGCTTGCGCTCGTAGCGGCGAACCGCGGTTTCCTCGCGCATTTTGATATCCTCGGGCCACTCTGTCCACGAAACCATATCAAAGCTGCTCTTGACAGCCATATAGAGAGCGTAATTCTTGAGCCATTTGCCGTTTTTGCGGACAAACGCGCGGAATTTTCTCTGATCCTTGCTCTTGAAATTGTTGAACGCAATTCTCAGAACCTTGAATCTGCTGTTGTAGATCTTCTCATAATCAACCTCGGCGTCATTCGAGCCCCAGTCAAAGCTGTCGAGCTGCTCCTTGGTTACAAGACCTTCCTCAACAAGGGTGTCGAGGTCGATCATATAAGGATTGCCCGCATAGGTTGAAAACGACTGATACGGCGAGTCGCCGTAGCTTGTCGGGCCAACGGGAAGGATTTGCCAGACCTTCTGGCCTGCCTTCTTGAGGTAGTCCGCGAACTCGCGGGCCTCTTTGCCGATGGTGCCGATACCGTAGGGGGAAGGAAGCGAGGTGATTGAGAGGAGAACTCCAGCGCTTCTTGCCATAAAATCAACTCCAATCTGACGGAAATATTTTGTTTTCTACGGGTTTTGTGCCAAAATACCCCAAAATCCCATAGTATCAATACAATTTTACCACAACCCTACGTTTTTTTCAAGCCCTTTGCAGGGTGTTGGCTGCTTTATTTTATGTTTATTTTTTGCCTTGCGTTTATGATTGACAAAAATTTTTAACGGCAATATAATTGAAGTGAAAGGACGCGCAAATTGCATACGATTTATATAGGACTTGTAAAGGAGGTTTATTGTGAGCAATATTGAACAACTTCAAAAGATCATTGACAACAGCCGCAAAATCGTGTTTTTCGGCGGCGCCGGAGTGAGCACCGAGAGCGGGATCCCGGACTTCAGAAGCGTTGACGGGCTTTACAATCAAAAGTACGACTACCCGCCCGAGGAGATCCTCAGCCACACGTTTTTTGAGCGGCACACCGACGAGTTTTACCGCTTTTACCGCGATAAAATGCTCTGCCTTGACAAAAAGCCCAACAAGGCGCACCACAAGCTCGCCGAGCTTGAAAAGGCGGGGAAGCTGCTCGCGGTAGTCACCCAGAATATCGACGGGCTCCATCAGGCGGCGGGCAGCAAGCGCGTTTACGAGCTGCACGGCAGTGTGCTGCGCAACCACTGCCGCAAATGCAGAAAGTTTTTCTCGGCGGAATACATCAAGAACAGCGAGGGCGTTCCCGAATGCAGCTGCGGCGGAGTGATAAAGCCCGACGTAGTTCTCTATGAGGAGGGGCTGGACGACAGTGTGGTAAACGGCGCGCTCAACGCCATTATGCAGGCGGATACGCTCATTATCGCGGGCACCAGCCTGACGGTTTATCCCGCCGCGGGCTTCATAAGATATTTCAGAGGCGGCGCCGTGGTGCTCATCAACCGCGACAAAACGCCGTTCGATTCGCAGGCGGATCTTGTTTTCCACGACAAGGTCGGAGAGCTGCTCGATAAAATCAAAGTCGGCAACGCATAAAGCGAGGTTTTTGCGCAAAAATCAAGGTCGGGTTTTCGCCCGACCTTTTGTTTTTTCTATCGCTTTTTATCCAATTGCTTTTTACCCTATCGCTTTTTCGTAAAATTTCAGAATCATCTGCATAAAATCCTCGTCGAGCACGTTCGCGCGCGCCTTGTCGGTGGGATGATCGGTTTCCGCGAGGTACTTTGCGCTCTCGCGCGAGAGCCACACGGTGCTGTGCTCGCCCCGGTACTCCTCGGTTATTTCGACTATTTCGGCGTTTGGGTTCGTGATTTCACCAGCCCTGCCAAGTATGCTGATTTCGTCCGTCACAACGTCGTCGCTGCTTCCGCCAGTGATGAGAACGGGCGTGTCGGTGGAATTGATAGCGCCGACCGCCGAAGCATCGCTCTTGTCGCCGAAAAGGAAGAAGTTCTGCAGGCACATAAACGGGTACTGGATATCCGCGAGGATCCCGACGTACTGCTTCGCGCTGTGGTGCATATTTTGGTTCGGCGAGTCAAAGCCCGAAACACAAACCGCAGCGCGGATTTCATCGCTGTCGCCGAGCGCGGTCGCCACGGCGTAGCCGCCGAGGGAGTGTCCGTAAAGCAGCAGAGGCAACTTTGAGAGCTCCTCGTCCCTGCCGGCGTATCCGATCGCAGCGTCAAGGTCGAGCCTCGCCTGAGCGATCCCGACCGAGCCCGAGCCCTCGCTGTCGCCCACTCCGGTATTTTCGAAGGTCAAAACGCAGAAGCCGTGGTCGAGGAACCACATTATCTCGGGCAGGTGCCTGTCAAGACGGCAGTTCATACCGTTCGCAACGATTATCAGTCCTTTTGCGTTCTGCTTGGGATAAACCTCTCCCCTGAGCCTGTTCTGTCCCGAGGAAAATGAGATCTCCCTGCGCGGATATTTTGATTGATCGATGTCGGCATAGGTCAGCTCAAAAGCGTTGACCGTGTTGGTACGGGCAAAAATAATATTGAACACAACCACCGAGCCAGCCATTGATACAACTATATAGGAAAGCACTGTGACGACGAGAATAATACACACCCTCTTGACGCGGCGTTTTGCTTTTGAACTCCGCTTTGTCGATTCTTTCCCTTTTGTTATTGGCTTTTCGGCGGTTTTTATACGCGGCATAATTACTTTTCTCTCTCCAGGCGAAAGTCAACCGAACGGCGGAGATAATCGAGATACGCCTCATCCCTGCACATTGCCTTTCCCGGAGTGTCTGACAGCTTGGCAACCGGTCTGCCGTTGACATACTGGAGCTTGATGACGATGTTGAGCGCGCGCTCGCAGGTGTCGTTGGAGCAGAAGGTCCCGATCCCGAAGCTCACCTTCGCCCTGTCCTTAAAGCGATCGTAAAGCGCCTGAGCGCGGTCGAAGTCGAGGCTGTCGGAGAAGAGCAGGAGCTTTGTTTTGGGATCGACGCCGTAGCTTTTGTAGTGATTTATTATCTTTTCGCCCCACTCGCAGGGATCGCCGCTGTCGTGGCGCACTCCCGTGTAGTTGTTGACCATCGCGCGGTTGAAGTCGCGCAGGAACAGGTCGGTGGTGATCGTGTCGGTGAGGGCGGTCCCGTTGTCGCCCTGATATTCGTCGTACCAATCCTTCATCGCATAGTGGTTGGTGTAGGCGAGCGGGATTTCGTCAATGCCCTGATACATCTGAACATACTCGTGAGCGTAGGTTCCGATGGGCGTGAGGTCGTATTTCATTGCGAGGAAAACGTTTGAGGTGCCGACGCACTTGTCGGTTTCGGTCGCAAGACGGCGCACGACAACGTCCTCCCACTCCCTTGAAAGCCTTCTGCGGCAGCCGAATTCGGCGAACTTGAAGGTGTAGGTGCCGTCGTTGAGCGCTTTGATTTTTGCATCGAGCTTTTCCTCTGCGGATTTTACGAGCTTTTCGTAGTCGTATTGCATACGGAAGTAGACCTCGTTGACGATTTCGAGCAGGAAAATCTCAAACTGCATAGCGGAAAACAGCGGTCCGTTCACCTCGATGCTCAGCTCGCCGTTTTCATCGCGGCTTACGCTGACATAATCCCTGATCGGACGCCACAGGCGCAGAAACTCCACATAGTCGTCCTTGATGAAGCGGATGGAGCGCAGATAATCAAGCTCCTCCTTTTTGAAACTGAGGGTGCAGAGGTGATCGATCTGGGCGTTGATTTCCTCCTCCATCTCGGGAGTGAAAACGACGTCCTTGCTGCGGCACTTGAAGAAATACTGTCCGCACAGGTCGGTGTGCTTGTGGAAGATGACCTGATCCATATTGAATTTATAGAGGTCGGTATCGAGCAAAGATACCACAATAGGCTGCAATTTCATTTTACTGCTCTCCTTTCTGTCTTAAATACTGCTTGTGAACAGGTTGTCCTTTGCGGCGAGAACCGCGGCTCTCATCGCGTCGTATTCGTCCCACAGAGGAGCGGGAGTGTATTTTTGCCAAGACGCGCGGTCGTCCTCGATGAAAAACCCGCGCATTCTTGTGGCGGACATATCTATTTTTTTCGGGACATACAGCTCCGCCACCGAAACACCCGCGGCGCTGTCAAACCAGTCGATGCGGCGCTCCTCCTTTCCCGAAATGAGCAGGTCGGGAGATTTTCCGAAGCGGCGGCGCACATTTTCGAGGACGTACTCGCCCCATTTTGAGTTGTTGCCGACGCCGATGTCGGGAAGCGGATAAATTTCGATTTGATTGCCGAAAACCTTTTTCAGCATTTTTTTGCGCGCCTCATAGGTGAAGGGGTTTTTGAGCGTTCCGCTCTCCTGCGAAGAGCCGATGAATATCCCTACCCTTTTGCAGACGGCGGAAGCCTTGTCGATCATATACTCGTGGCCCGAGTGGAAGGTCTGGAAGCGCCCCACCATAATTCCGAGGTCAAACGGCTTTGCGTTCACGTTTCTTCCTCCTTTAAACCGAGGGCACAAACGCGGGCATAAGCTGCAGCTTAAAGAGGTTTAGCTTGTGCAGGCGGTCGATTTTTGCCTTGCTTTCGGGGTTGTCGATCACTCCCTCGCGGATGTAGCGGTCGAGCTCGGCGTAGGTAAAGCCGAGGTTATCCTCGTCGGTTTTTCCGCAGAGTCCGTCGGAGGGAACCTTGTCAACGAGCACGGAGGGCAGTCCGAGCAGTCTGCCGATCTGCTTCATCTCCTGAACGGTGATGTTCGAGCAGGGGCTGAAATCGCCGACGGAATCGCCGTAGCGCGTCGAGTAGCCCACCCAGTCCTCGGAGAGGTTGCAGGTGTTGGCAACTCTGCCGTTGTGAGTCTGCGAGACCGCGTAAACCGTCGACATACGGATCCTCGGCGGAAGGTTGGTGATGCTCTGGGTGCTCAATTCAAAGGGAATGCTGTTGATCAGGCCGTCGACGGCGTCCTTGATGTTGATGATGTAGTGCCTGATCCCGAGGTGGCTTACGAGCAGCTTTGCCATATCGATGTCCGCCTGCTCGCCGTTGGGCATAAGCACGCCGATGACTCTGTCCTTGCCGAGAGCCTCGACGCAGAGCGCCGCCACGATCGAGCTGTCCTTGCCGCCCGAGATCCCCAGCACGGCGTTGCAGCCCTTTCCGTTTTCCTCAAAGAAGTCGCGTATCCACTGTACGCACTCGTTTTTTACTTTTTCAGCGTCGAATTTATACATAATTGCCTCCATTAAATAATGTCTATCTGACAGCTTTTCATTGTTGAGAGAGCGGCGGCGTGCGCCTGCGGAGTAACTCCCGCGCAGCAGTCCGCCACGACCGCGATCGGAGCCTCGGGAAAGCTCGCCTTTAATATCAGCGCGTTGCTCACAACGCAGATGTCGGTGCAGAGCCCGATGAGCTCTATCGCGAAATCCTCTCCGCCGGCGGCTTCCTCTATCAGCTTGGGCAGCTCAACGGAGCCGAAGGTGAGTTTTTCAACTGCGGTGTAAGCCCTGCCCGCGAGCGCGGCGGCTGCGTTTTTGTCGAGCTGCCAGCCGTCGGTGCCCTTTATGCAGTGCGGCACAGGCAGCTTTTTGCCCTCGGCGGTCTGCATATAGTTTTCAAAGTGGGTGTCAAAGGTGACGAAGATCCCGCCGTCGAAGCTCTTTATTTTTTCAACAACAGCCGGGACGATCGCCTCCGCCTCGGCGCTTCCGAGCGCGCCGTCCACGAAGTCCTTCTGCATATCCACAACGACCAAAAACTTTTTCATACTGTCCTCACTTTCTTCTGTAGAGCTTTGCGGGACGGTGCCCCGCGCCCTGTGTGTACTCATCTGTTTCCTCGACGTAGCCCGCGATTTTCCGCCTGAAATTCGCGGGAAGCACCGAGATATTCATAACGGTTTCCTGAACGTTCTGCAGCTCGGTGAGCGTGAATTTTTCTGGCAGGAAGTCAAATATCATCTCAAAATCCTTTGCCGCGGTGCGAAGCGCGGTGAGCGCCCTCGCAATTATTTTCGCGTGGTCGAACGCCAGACCGCCGCTGTCCTTCACGGTAAACGAGGTCATTCCGAACTGACTTTTTTCCTCGGCGAGCACCGCCCTCAGCGTAATTTCGCGGTAGCTAAGAAGAAGGATGTACTCGCCGTTTTCCTGCTCAAAGCTGATGTCGAACCACTGGGCGTCCGCCGCGTCGTCGCCGTGGCTCTGTCTGACCTCGGAGGAGCCGATCACCGACACAAAGGCGTTCGAGATTATCCAGCCGCGCGGATCGCGTCCCGGCTCGCTGAACAGCCCGATCGAGAGCAGCGACGCGGGCTTTACCGCGGTTTCCTCCCAAACCTCGCGCAGGGCGCATTCCTCAATGGTTTCGCCGGGGTTCAGAAACCCTCCCGGCAGCGCCCAGCAGCCCTTGTAGGGGTGATCGCCGCGCTGAACCAGCAGCAGCGACAGAGAGGTTTTTCGGTCGCGGCGGTAGTTGTCGTTTTCCTCCGTCCTCAGACGAAAGGCGACGATGTCCGCGGTAACCGAGGGGCGCTCGTAATCGGAAAGACTGTAGTTTTCCAAAAAGGTTTTTTCGCCGTTCATTTCCAAAGTCACTCCTTTGTGATTTGTCAATATGATAATATCACATTGATAATAACAAGTCAATAGTTTTGTGAAAAATTTTTTGAAATTTTTACAAATAATAAATCCGCCCCGAGAAAAACCTCGGAGCGGTCGTTAATAAGATCTACAGAGAATCGGAATACTCTGCCAGATAACGCTGAATCAGGCTCGCGTCCTCAATTCCGACGATGCCGTTTCCCCTGACGTTTGCCGCCGCGCGGCAGAACGGCGAGGGATCGTAACCCGCCAGACAGCGCTGGATCGCGGTCACGTCGCGGATATTCACCACTCCGTCGCCGTTGGCGTCGCCCTTCAGATAAGGACCTTCAGCGGGAATGACATATGACTCGTGGTCTTCAATCTCAATCAGCGCGGCAGCGATCGGCTCAAACCAGGCTCCGCATTCTGGACAGAACAGATGAGCCTTGCAGCCGTCGGTTTTTGCGGTAGAGGCGATCTCGTCTGCCGTGACAATAGTGTGATAGTGAATTTCCTCCCAGCGCGGGAAAAGCTCGACGTCCACATATCTCGGCGAGGTGAAATCCGCCTTCTTTGTGAGCGCACGGTCGGTGTACCAGCCCGCGAAGCTGTGTTCGCCGTCGCCTCCCGGGGACTCCGGCTCGGGAATCGGCTGACCTTTTTCAACAGCGCCGCCGCCCACGGCGTATTCATCATCGGCGCTGAGGAAAATCGAGCACCAGTAAACGCTGTCCTCGCCGAGGATCTTCGGGAACAGGTAGATATAGTCCTTGGTAATCGGAGCGGCAAAATCGACCTTGTCGGTCAGCTCACGGTTAAAGTACCAGCCCATAAGCAACTCGTCGTCCGCCATCTCGGGCTCCGAGGGTATGAAGATGCTTTTGCCCTTTTTAACCGCGCCTCCGACAACGGGCTCGTCGGCATAGGGCGAATCGAAAACATTGTAGCCCGTGACCTCGCTCTGACTGCTTACAAAGCAGGCGTAGATGTCCGTGTCGCTGTAAATGCGCGAAGTCGGATTATACGGAAATGTGCACGCCTTGTCGTAGTACCAGCCGGCGAAAACTCCGTCCTCGGCGGAAGGCTCGGCAGGCTGACCGTAAACCTCACCCCTGGGACAGGACGCCGACGCGACAGCTTCAGTGCTGTCGGGAGAGAGATACAGGTTAAGATACACAAGCTCGTCCTCGGTCAGCCAGCGGACATACAGAGTAACATCCTCCTCAAGCGGCTTTGAAAAGTCAAACCTGTGCTTAAACGAGGAATCCGTGTAGCACTCATAGGTTTCGTAGCCGCCGCGCGTAAAGTACGTGACATACGGAACCGTGCCCTTGTCAAACTCCTCCGCATAGGTTTTGCCGTCGTACATCAAATCATAGGTAACGGTCACCTTTTCCGCCGCCGAAACGGGCAGAACCGTTGCCGCGGCAAGAATCATTACGATCAGCAGCGCAGACAATATCCGTTTCATATTTTTACCTCCGTTCACTTTTATTTTTTTGCATAATACAAGCAGTATTTTTTATTCTGCTCCTCAATATTATACTATCATAGCCGCAAATAAAAAGCAATATATTCTAAGGCTTACTTCCGACAAAAAAACGGACCGCCGCTGACACGGCGATCCGCATTTGCTGAATTATTGTTCCCAAGTCCTGTTGAGGAAAATATGCAGAAACTCCCTGAACTCCGGCTCCCACGCCGCCTCGTTATGGCGCTGTCCGGGCTTTATGACCTTTTTGAACAGTTTTTCGGGATAGCACTGCGAAAGCATTCCGCACGCCATTTCGGTGACCTGAAGGATGACCTGCTCCATTTTGTCGGCTCCGCCCGAGTAGAGATAGAGATAGGGCTTTTCGCCGCGCAGCGAAGAGCTGAGCCAGCGGAACCAATCGTCGGGCTGATACGCCATAAGCGCGGGCGATAAAACGCCGGCAGCGCCGTATACGTCGGGATGGCTGAGCGCGGTGAATAAGGACATCATACCGCCCGAGGAGCTTCCGCAGAACGCGGTGTTCTCCCTGCCCGTCAGAACGGGAAAGCTTTTTTCGATTTCGGGAATGACAGTGTCGATAACAAAGCTGTCAAAGGCCTCGCCTGCGGGAGTGAAGCTGCGGATAATTTCCTCGGGGCCGACAAGCGTTCCGATCCCCTTAGGCATAAGCTCGGACGCGCGCGTTTTGGGATCCTCGTCGTTGTGGATCCCCACGATAACCGCGCCTCTGCCTCCGCTTTCGAGCTCCGCGCGGACCGCCTCGCGGGTGTGCCACGAACCGAAGCTGGAACTTTCCTCGTCAAAGAGGTTCTGACCGTCGGTCATATAAATAACGGGAAATTTTTCGCCCTCGCCGTGAGCAGGCACAAATACGCGGACGGTTTTGGTTCTGCTGTCGTCGTATGGCAGCGTTAAGGTTGTAAGCGATTCGTTTATCATAATTATCCTCCTCAGTTGTTGATCGCGCCGAGCATACCGAAATACGCTTCGGTCATCTTTGACTCTCCCCCTGTGCTGAACGCCATAAAGAGGGTGATTTTTTTCTTTTCATTAATATAGTCAAAAGCGAGGAAGTGACCGTTGAGCCCGAAATGTCCCACTCCGCCGCTGAAATTGACTCTTATTCCGTAGCCGTAGTGCTCCTTCGGCGAATAGTCGGTCGTCATAGCCTTGTAGCTTTCGGCGGAGATCACCCTGCCCGAGGGCAGCGCGTTCATCCACACCGTCATATCGGCGGCGTTTGAAACGAGGTCTCCGGCGCCCTTGCACAGTCCCGGCTGAATCCCTACGGGGACAAAATCGTCGTTTGTGTAGCTGAAGCCCTCTGCCCAGCCGGGAGAAGAACCGAGCTCGTCAACCGAGCCGCTGTGATCCATTTTGAGCGGCTTGAAGATGTTCTCCCTCAGAAAATCGACATACTTTTGTCCGCTGACCTTTTCCACGATGTTGCCAAGAAGAATGAAATTGAAGTTTGAGTACTCGTATCTGTCGCCGGGCTCAAATCCGAGCGGCTGCTTAAACAGCCAGCCCAGCAGCGCCGAGGTGTTTTCCTCGTCGGTTTTGTCGTAGGTGACCTCGCCGAGCGGAGTGGAGGCGTCGAGATTCACTATTCCCGAGCGCTGCGAAAGCATATTGTGCAGGGTGATTTTTCGTCCCTCGGCGTATTCGGGATAGTACCTGTCGAGCGTGTCGTTCACGCTGAGCCTGCCGCGCTCCTGCAAAATCAGGATCGCCGCGGCGCAGAACTGCTTGGAAACCGAGCCTATCGGCATTGGAGTGTCGGTTGTGATTTTTACGTAGTTATAAAGCGCGCCGTTGGAATAAGATGCGATTTTTTTGCCGTCCCTTTCCGCCCAAACAACGCCGCAGATACCCGAGGCTTCGAGCTTTTTGAGCTGATTTTCGATTTCTTCGCTGTCGGCGGCAATTTGCGCCGAGCCTTTTTCTTCGCTCCCGGTCGTCTCCTCGGAGCGCGAAGCGGATTCCTCCGTCCCTGATGATGAGCCGGAGCTCTTTTCCGATGTGCACGCCGCGGCGGAAACCGCCAGCGCGGCGGCAAGCAAAAGCGCGATTATTTTTTTCATAGTCAAAACTCCCTGTTACGCGCTCTTTATCGAGCGCTCAAGCTGTTCAAAGGTTACTCCGTATTTTCTGGCAATATCTCTCGCGTAGCTTATTCCCTCGGGCGGAGCGATGTAAACCTTAAAAGACCTTCTGCCCTCGTGCACTCCCGTGATGAGCGAGGCCACCTTCAAATCGCCGTCGAGCGAATTGATAGGTTCAAGATCGGCGGCGAGCTCGTGCATATGGGTATTGAACACGGTTCGTGCGCCGAGCCTCCTGAGCGCGCGGACTACGTCCTTCGCGATGTACAGTCCCTCGGTAAACGAGGTCGTGGCGAGCGACTCGTTGAAAAGAAGCAGGCTGTTGCCGGTGGCTGCCGAGAAGATTTCGCTTATCCTGCGCGATTCCTCGCCGAGTCTGCCGAGGTCGACGGTTTTGTTTTCGTCGGCGGGAAAATGGGTGAAGATATTGTCGCAGGGCGATATGCTGCACGCCTCGGCGGGCACGTAGATGCCGTTCTGAGCGAGCAGAAACAGGATTCCCACGGTCTGCGTAAACGTGGTTTTTCCTCCCCTGTTGGGACCGGTCATAATATAGATCCCGTTTTCGTTTGAAAATTCAAAATTGTTGCTTACAACGTCGATTTTGCCGCCGTCGAGCTTGCGCACCGCGAGCTTTAAGTCATACAAACCCTTTGAGGAAAGGCTTTTGCTCTCGACGCCGAGGATTTCCGGCCTTGTCATCGGAAGCCCGAGGTCGATCATCCTTGAGCAGAAATCCGCCCATCTGATGTAGAAGGTGAACTCGGGAATAAAGCTCGTGAGGCTGTAGCCGCTGACGTTAACATAGCGCGAAAGCTTGTTTTTTAGGTTTTTCACGGTCGGCTTGAGCATATTTGTGACGGTGCGGCAGAGATTCTGCATAAGCGGATCGTCCTCGGCCGAGGCTGAGGTCGAGTGTATCCTGGTCATAACGTCAACCTGCTTGCTGTCGAGAATGTCGCCGATCACGGGCAAAAACTCAACGAAGCGGTTAAATCTTCCGAGGATCCCCGCGTGGTCGAATTTTTCGCGGTTAATGGACATAATACCGACCTCGACGGGACGGAGCATACTGTCGAGGTTGATCCCGAGGGTAATGCTGTGTATTTCGTCGGTTTCCGTCAAAAGCTCCTTGATGTCGGCGCTGAGATAGGCAAAGCCGCTGTCGTTGTACACCTTTGAAACATAGTCCTTCAAGCGGTTGAGACCTTCGGATTTAACGGGATGAGCGTGAAGCGTTCTGTAAATCTCAGAGATCACGTCGATGTAAGCCTCCAGCTCGCGCAGACGGTTCACGAGCTGCCAGATCGACGAAGCGCTGTCGTCGACATAGTTTTTGCCGAGCGTTTTGAGAAAATCGAGTCTGTCGAGCAGCTCTGTCATTTTTTTGCGCAGCTCGGGAAAGCTGACGATGTCCTCAAAAACATCACAGCGGTAGCGGATCACCTCGGGATCGCTTTCGAGATTAACCATCATTTCCTTGATCATCTTCCTCTCGTGCTCACTGCCGGATACATATTCAAAGAGGAAGTCGAGCGAGAGGTTGCTGCAGACCTCGTCGCTGAGTGTTTTGCAGGCGGGTTTCTTTCCTTCGGGATAAAGCAGGCTGATTTCTTTCATAACAATTCTCCTTGGTTCTGTTCTTGATTACTTCAACATCATTATAAACCAAGGCTTTACCAAAAACAATCAACTGATTGCTGCCGCGTGCAATTGCTTCGCCATAAATTAAACGCAGCGTTTAATAAAAGGGCTTCGTTCGATTAAAGGTGCCCCAGAACGGGCGGACATTCTTTTTTGCTATTTCATCGGCAAAGCACATCATCGGAATAAAAAAGCTCTCCTTGCGCAGGTTGTAAACGGTCATATCACCGTCCACCGTCTCAACAACGCTCCGTTCAGCCATTCCGCAGACGCACAAAAGCTCCATACAGCGCTCCACCTCGCGCAGGCTGAGCCCGAGGCTTTTTCCGATGAGGGAGGAAGCGACGGGAATTATTGACTTTGAATGGAGATAAAGCACGATTTTGAGCACGTTTTCGTCGGAAAACAGCTCAAACACGCCCCTGAGCGCCTCAAAATCGGAAATCTTATCCTTAAGAGTTCCGTCTTTTGGACTCACCATCAGGAAAAAGCTCCGAAAATCGGGCGACATACGCGCGTTTGCAATGCCGCTGTCGGTGATGATTTTGGCGAAGTAATCCATACTTACGTCGCCTCCGTCCGACTTGTCGCCGAGAAACCTGTTCATAAAATCGTCGAGGATGGTAACGTCGCCCAAAAGCCCCAGCTCGATCGCCCAGCACAGGCTGAACGCATAGCTGTAAGCCTCCTCCTGAGGCATAAGACAGAGCTTGCGCGCGAGCGCCATGGCGAGGCTCTGCTCCTCTCTGCCGAAAAGCGCGTCAACGCCCACTCCGAGCGCCTCGGAAATCAGCGGAAGCACCTCCGCGTCCGGCGTGCCGCCGCGCTCCCAGCGCGAGACCGCCTGCGTGGTGACTCCGACGAGCTGTCCGAGCTGCTCCTGGGTGATCCCCTTTTCAATTCGGATTTTCTTTATCTGTTCACCGATGACTCCCATAGCATCAATCCTCCGTTGATTTATATTTCAATTGTACCAAAAACAAGTGCCGTTGTCCATAGAATGATACATTGCAAGGCGAATTTTTGCCGCGGCACGGCGTTAAAAAAGAGGCGGAAGCCGAAGCCTCCGCCTTTCTCCTATTTTGTGTCGAGCAAATAC
The DNA here is from genome assembly GCA_900317875.1 of uncultured Eubacteriales bacterium. Classification (GTDB taxonomy): domain Bacteria; phylum Bacillota; class Clostridia; order Oscillospirales; family Acutalibacteraceae; genus Ruminococcoides. Next base: position 2,435 of record ONIJ01000101.1, on the reverse strand, counting down.
ACCTCGTAGATGTTGAAGTCGCACCTGAACGAATATTTTTTCTGAGGTTTGTAACGCTCTTTGATGTTTTCGGGAATCTTTGAAAGCTCGTTTTTCGCGAGCCAAACCCTGCCGCGCCCGATCGAAATGACGTCGTCAACCGCCTTGCTGTCGATGCAGGTCACGTTGTCAAACGCCGAAAACCACTCCTCGCGGTAGGTGCAGATGTGGTCGTTTTCGGGGAAATAGAAGGAGATCACACCGAAGGAGCTGTCGAAATAGATAAAGCAGTCGTCGTCGGAAAGCTCCTTTTTGAATTCTCTTTGGAAGTCGTCCGCCGACGGGTTGTACTCGAAAAATGCGGCGAAGGCTATGTTGAACGCCAGCAGCAGGCAGAGCGCGGCGATCAGGACCTTCTTTGCCGCCGGCCTCAGCTCTGCGTAGGAAAAAGCGATGAAGCAAGCGGCGATCCCCGAGATAACAACGCTGTAGCGCGCGATATAGAACGGACGGACGAGGATCGTGCCCGCAAGACCGATCGTCTGGAGCCCCAAAACGCATACCGCTGCGAAAACGGTGTCGAGCCTTCTGTTTTTTCTGACGAGCAGAAGCGCGGCGACCGCAGCTGTGCTGACCGCGAAGATGATCACCGAGAGCGGCTCAACGCCCTTGAGCCAGAAGCTTCCGGCGGCGTCCCGCGCCTGAGTGAGCAGCGGCGCCATCCAAGCGGAATAGCCTGCAAGGATTATCAAATCGGCAATGAGGGCGTATCCGAACAGCTTTCTTTTCTTTATCAGTAAATACAAATTCAAAAAGGCATAGACGATGGCGACCGCGAGCAGAGCGAAAAAGTGGTTGTACGCCGCGAGCAGTCCGAACACCGCCGTAAGCACGAAGCTGTGCCGTTTTCCGTCCTTGATTGCGGCAAGCGCCTGCAAAAAGCACAGCGTCACAAAGAGCACGCACCAGGTGTAGGAGCGCTGCTGCACGCTGAAGTAGGTCATCATAGGCATTGCCGAAGCCGCCGCGGCGAAAATCATCGAGGCCTTTGCGCCGTACCGCCTGTTTACAAGCGCCGAGCCGAAAATGACGGTAAGCGAGTAGCCCAGCACCGAGAAGATCTTCGACGCGATTATCGAATAGCCGAACACCGAACAGAACAGCTTGAGCGATATGAAATAGAGCGGCGGATGCATATCCGTTTTGAGTATGGAGATCAGATCGGAAAAGTCGTGCCTGACCAGCGACAGGGTGTACGCCTCGTCAAACCAGATGTTGTCGTTGAATATCAGGCAGAACGGCAGCAGCGCCAGCGCCGCCGTGAGTGCTATCTGCAGTTTTCGTTTGTCTTTTATCACATTAAATCACCCGATTATGTATACTTATATCATTATATCATCGGCTCCGCGGTTCCGTCAAGATGCATTGCGCGCTGTGCCACGCTGCCGGCAGCAAATTTTCAAAAGCCGCTTTCAGCCCTTGAACACGCGGAATCGAGCGCCCTTATCGGACAAAATAATCTTGACTTTTGGCGTTGTATATGGTAAAATTTTTATGTTTTGTGCAGGGGTATCCGTAATTTTGAGCAAACGGATTTTTAAACAGGCAATTAGGCGTATGCCGCAGGCTGCGCCCCTCATTGAATTTTCGGAACATTCATTGCGGTTCTAAGCCTTTGCGGTTAAAACACTATGGATGTTTTTTGTTTTTTTAAAAACGTCCGATACGCTTTGTCAGCGTTATCATATACATAAAATAGCCTCTGACGAAAGGAGTAAACAGGACTATTAGCGCCAGGACCCACAGGGTTGACGAGGGTTGGCAGTTATCGAAAGACTCGGCGGATGCTGCCACGGCTCTCAGCAGGTCGTAAGGAAGAAAGCAAAAATCGGAATCAAAACCGAAACAAAGGTTCTTCCGCCGCTGAATAATTTTAAAAATATGTTCATTTGTTAGCTTAAAGGAGAATAGATATTATGAGAGTTATTATTCAGGACAATTACGATAAAATGTGCAAGTGGGCGGCTAACTACATCGCTCAGAAAATCAAAAACCACAAAGAGGACCGTCCCTTTGTTCTTGGACTTCCCACAGGCTCGTCGCCTATCGGCGTTTACAAGGAGCTCTACACCATGAACCAGAAGGGCGAGCTTTCCTTTGCGAACGTTGTGACCTTCAATATGGACGAATACCTCGGACTTCCTCACGAGCACGACCAGAGCTACTGGTACTTTATGCACGATAACTTCTTCGATCACCTCGTTGATATGAAGAAGGAGAACATCAACATCCTCAACGGTATGACCGACGATCCCGAGGGTGAATGCGCAAGATACGAGGAGAAGATCGCTTCCTACGGCGGCATCGACCTCTTTATGGGCGGTATCGGCGTTGACGGACACATCGCGTTCAACGAGCCTTTCACAAGCCTCGCTTCACGTACAGGCGTTAGAAAT
>ONIJ01000100.1 GCA_900317875.1 uncultured Eubacteriales bacterium | reverse complement strand
GCCTCGGTTGTTTTTTCGAGAGAATTAAACGAGGTCAGTCTGAAATAGCCCTTGCCGTTTTCGCCGAAGCCCTCTCCGGGAGTGCCGACGACAGCGGCGTTTTCGAGGAGGTAATCGAAGAATTCCCAGCTGCCCATATTGTTCGGGCACTGCAGCCAGATGTAGGGCGAATTCTTGCCGCCCGTGTAGTAGATTCCGAGCTCATCGAGCGCGTCGGAGATCACCTTCGCGTTTTGCCTGTAATAGTTGAGGTTGTCTTGAATCTGCTGCAGGCCTTCGTCGCTGAACACAGCCGCAGCCGCGCACTGTACGGGCCACGAAACGCCGTTGAACTTGGTAGCCTGACGGCGGTACCAGAGCGAGTGCAGACTGTGGCCGTCGCGTTTGAGCTCCTTCGGGATCACCGTGTAGCCGCAGCGAGTGCCCGTAAAGCCCGCAGTTTTCGAGAGCGAGCAGAGCTCGATCGCGCACTCACGCGCGCCTTCGATCGCAAAAATCGAGCGCGGAGAATCGTCCTTTATAAACGCCTCGTACGCCGCGTCGTAGAGGATGATCGCGTCGTTTTGCAGCGCGTAGTCCACCCATTCTTTGAGCTGAGCCGCGCTGTACGCCGCACCTGTCGGGTTGTTCGGCGAGCAGAGGTAGATAATATCCGCCTTTACGTTTTTGTCGGGCATTGCGAGGAAGCTGTTGCCGCGGTTCGAGGAGGCGTAGATGATCTTTCTGCCTGCCATCAGATTAGCGTCGACATAGACGGGATAAACGGGATCTGTGACGAGCACGGTGTTATCCCGGGCGAAAATGTCGGGCAGGTTGCCGCAATCGGATTTTGCGCCGTCCGACACGAAGATCTCGTCTGCCTGAACGGTGACTCCGAAGCTCTTGTAATATCCCGAAATCGCCTCGCGCACAAAGTCGTAGCCCTCATATTCGGGATAGCCTTTGAAGGTTTCCTTATGCGCCAGATCCTCGCAGCCCTTCTTCATAGCATCCACAACAACAGGCGCGAGCGGCAGGGTGACGTCGCCGATCCCGAGCCTGATTATCTCCTTTTCCGGATGAGCCGCTGCAAAATCGGAAGTCTTGCGTGCGACGTCCGCGAACAGGTAGTTCGGCACAAGGCTGTCAAAATTTCTGTTTATTTTCATAGCTTTCTCCGCCTTTACTCGTATTTTTTCCTTACCGCCGAGGCGACAAACGCCGAGAACAGCGGGTGCGGCTTGTTCGGCCTGGACTTGAATTCGGGATGGTACTGCACGCCGACGTAAAAATCGCGGTCGCTTAGCTCCACTGTCTCAACAAGGTTGCCGTCGGGAGAAAGTCCCGAGAGCGTCAGTCCCGCATCCTTCAATTTCTCGCGGTACTCGTTGTTGAATTCGTAGCGGTGACGGTGACGCTCACGGATCTCGCGCTTGCCGTACGCCTTTTTCATGGTCGTGTTATCCCGGATCACGCAGGGATAGGCTCCCAGTCTGAGCGTGCCGCCCTTTTCGGTGTCGTCGCTCTGACCGGGGAGAAAGTCGATCACCTTCGGCACGTTCTGAGCGAACTCACCGGAGTTTGCGTTTTCGAGCCCTGCAACATTGCGCGCAAATTCGATCACCGCGATCTGCATACCCAAGCAGATTCCGAAATAAGGCACGCCGTTTTCGCGCGCGTACTTTGCCGCGAGGATCATACCCTCGATCCCGCGCTGGCCGAAGCCGCCGGGAACGATTATCCCATCGAGCTTGCCGAGTATTTTATCGGCTGACTCCTCGGTGATGTCCTCCGAATCGATCCAGTCGATGTCGATTTCCGAGTCGAGGTAGTAGCCCGCATGGCGCAGAGCCTCGGCTACCGAAAGATAAGCGTCGTGCAGTGCGACATATTTTCCCACCAGACCGATCTTCACTGTCTTTTCACGTGTCTTTATGCGCTCCACCATATGCTCCCAGTCGGACAGATCGGGCTTGCGGCATTTGAGGTTGAGCCCTCTGCATACGATGTCGGAGAGGTGCGCCTTTTCGAGCATAAGCGGCGCTTCGTAGAGGATCGGTAGCGTGAGGTTTTCGATAACACAGTCAGGCCAGACGTTGCAGAAGCCTGCAACCTTGTCGAAGATTGAGTGGTCGGTTATCGGCTCGTCGCAGCGCAAAACGATTATGTCGGGTGAGATTCCCAAGCCCTGCAGCTCCTTTACGCTGTGCTGGGTGGGCTTTGACTTGTGCTCGCCCGAAGCCCTCAGATACGGCACCAGGGTGACGTGAATGTAGAGCCTGTTGTCGCTGCCGACCTCGTGGCCGACCTGACGGATCGCTTCAAGGAAAGGCTGACTCTCGATGTCGCCTATCGTGCCGCCGATTTCGGTGATTACAACGTCCGCGTCGGTCTTTTTGCCGACGCTGTAGATAAAGCGCTTGATTTCGTCGGTGACGTGCGGAATTACCTGAACGGTTTTGCCGAGGTATTCTCCGCGACGCTCCATCTGGAGCACGTTCGAGTACACCTTGCCCGTGGTAAGGTTCGAGAACTTGTTCAGGTCCTCGTCAATGAACCGCTCGTAGTGTCCGAGGTCGAGGTCGGTTTCCGCGCCGTCCTCGGTTACATACACCTCGCCGTGCTGGTAAGGGCTCATGGTGCCCGGGTCAACGTTGATGTACGGGTCGAGCTTCTGAGCCGCGACCTTCAGCCCTCTCGCCTTGAGAAGCCTGCCGAGCGAAGCGGCGGTTATGCCCTTTCCGAGCCCCGAAACAACGCCGCCCGTTACAAATATATATTTCGTCATAATCTTTCTCCGATGTTCGTTGATTAATCAGGCGATGTCTCTTTATCAATTTACGCCTGCTGTTCGTTTTGGCGCGGTCAGGTCAAGACCTGATCCTACAAACTGAACCTCTTATAACTTAATTACTTATAATCTATAACTTATAAATTACTGTACCCCATCAAGTCCTCGTCAACCTCGCGGGCGCAGTCTCTGCCCTCGCGGATCGCCCAGACTACGAGCGACTGTCCGCGGCGCATATCGCCTGCCGCGAAAACGTTTTCTACACTCGTTTTATGGGTAGGGCCGCAGTCGACGTTCGTCCTGGCATTCGTCTTTACGCCGAACGCTTCTGTGACGTAGCTCTCGCTGCCGAGAAAGCCTGCCGCGATCAGCGCGAGCTGAGCCGGCACCTCGTACTCGGAGCCCTCGATCGGCTGCATATTTGTCCTGCCCGACTTTTTATCAAATACGGGCTTGAGCTTGACGAGCACAACCGCCCTGAGCTTTCCGTTTTCGTCCTTGAGGAACTCCTTGACCGTCGTCTGATACACTCTGGGGTCGTTTCCGAACACCTCGATGGCCTCCTCCTGACCGTAGTCGGTCTTGGAAACCATCGGGTACTCGGGCCAGGGATTATCCTCGGCGCGTTCGTCAGGGAGCTTCGGCATCATTTCGAGCTGAGTTACCGACTTCGCTCCGTGGCGCACGCAGGTGCCCACGCAATCGTTGCCGGTGTCGCCGCCGCCGATCACTATTACGTCCTTGCCCTTTGCGGATATGAAGGTTCCTTCCTGTAACCCATTGTCGAGCAGAGCCTTTGTGGTCGATTTCAGAAAATCCACCGCAAAGTATACCCCCTCTGCTTCTCTTCCGTTGACCTTTATATCCCTCGGGTTTGACGCTCCGCAGGCGAGGATCACCCTGTCATAGGTGTTCTTTAATTCTTCTGCGGAAATATCTACACCTGCGTTAACGCCTGTTCTGAACTCGACGCCCTCGCGCTTCATAACGTCGATTTTGCGCTCGACTATCTGTTTTTCGAGCTTCATATTCGGGATGCCGTACATCAGCAGACCGCCGACGCGGTCGCTTCTCTCAAATACGGTCACGCTGTGACCTCTGCGGTTGAGCATATCCGCCGCTGCGAGTCCCGACGGTCCCGAGCCGATCACTGCTATCTTTTTGCCTGTGCGGACTGAGGGGATCTGCGGTCTTGCGTAGCCCTCTGCATAGGCGGTTTCGATTACGCTGTATTCATTAGCGCGGACTGTTACGGGATCGCCGTTTGCGCCGCAGGTACAGGCCTTTTCGCAGAGCGCGGGACAGACGCGCGAGGTAAACTCCGGAAAGCTGTTTGTCAGTTTCAGTCTGTCGTAAGCCTGCTTCCACGCGCCGCGGCTGACGAGCTCGTTCCACTCGGGAATAAGGTTGTTGAGCGGACAGCCCGAGAACATTTTGCCGATCACCATTCCCGACTGACAGAACGGCACACCGCAGTGCATACAGCGTTCGCCCTGTACTTTCTGCTCCTGCTCGGAAAGCGGAGTGTGAAATTCATTGTAGTTTTTGATTCGCTCCTGTACGGAATCCGCGGGAGCGTCCTGTCGCCTGTATTCGATAAAACCTCTTGGATTTCCCATTTAGCTCTCCTCCTGCTTTGCGTGAATTAATTGATAGAAGGCTTCTATTTTTGACGTTTCGGCGTCCATTCCTTTGCGCTCGTTTTCGCCGATCGCTTCGGTGATCATTCTGTAGTCGCGCGGAATAACCTTCTTGAATTTGGGAAGGTACTCGTCGAAGTTGCTGAGGATCTCCCTGCCCTTTTCGGAGCCCGTCACCGCGACGTGCTCGGAGAGCATTTCCTTGAGCTTGCTGACGTCGCGCTGATAGGTGATTTCGCCGCACTCCACGAGCTCCTTGTTGAGCCTTTTGTAGAGGTGATGGTGCTCATCGAGAACGTAGGCTACACCGCCGGACATACCTGCCGCGAAGTTTTTGCCCGTTCTGCCGAGGATAAGCACGGTGCCGCCTGTCATATACTCACAGCCGTGCTCACCGACTCCCTCGACAACCGCCTCGGCGCCCGAGTTGCGCACGCAGAAGCGCTCGCCCGCCACGCCGTTGATGAACGCCTTGCCGCTCGTCGCGCCGTAGAGCGCGACGTTGCCGATGATGATATTCTCCTCGGCGCGGAACTTGGAGTTTTCGGGCGGATAAACAACGAGCTTGCCGCCCGAGAGGCCTTTGCCGAAGTAGTCGTTGCTGTCGCCGATGAGCTCGAGGGTAAGGCCGTTCGGGATGAACGCTCCGAAGCTCTGACCGCCTGCGCCGCGGCAGATAATTCTATAGGTGTCCTCCTGCAGGGTATCGCCGAATTTCTTGGTGATTTCCGAACCGAAGGCCGTTCCCAGCGAACGGTCGGTATTTTTGACTTCGATTTCAATTGTCTTGGGCTCGCCGGTTGAGAAGGCTTTTTTGAGCTTTTTCTCGATGACCTTTTCGTCGAGAGTCTCGCCAAGCTTGAAATCGTAGAGATTTTTCTTTGTGTAGCAGATTTTCTCGCCTGCAAAGTCGGTGTTGAGCAGGGCTGAGAGGTCAATCTGACTTTCGCTTTTGCTGAGATTATCGCGCTTTCTGAGCAGGTCGGTTCTGCCGACGAGCTCATCGACGGTTCTCACGCCGAGCTTTGACATATATTCGCGCAGCTCCTGAGCGATGAAGAGCATAAAATTCATCACGTACTCGGGCTTGCCCGCGAAACGCTTTCTGAGTTCCGGGTTCTGGGTTGCCACACCGAAGGGACAGGTGTCGAGATTGCAGACGCGCATCATGGCGCAGCCGAGAGTTACGAGAGGAGCGGTAGCAAAACCAAATTCCTCAGCGCCGAGAATCGCCGCGATAGCGACGTCTCTGCCTGTCATGAGCTTGCCGTCGGTTTCGATAACGACCTTATCGCGCAGACCGTTGAGAATAAGAGTCTGGTGCGCTTCGGCAAGTCCGAGCTCCCAAGGAAGTCCCGCGTTGTAGATCGAGCTCCTCGGAGCCGCGCCTGTTCCGCCGTCGTAACCCGAGATGAGGATTACTCCGGCGCCTGCCTTTGCTACGCCTGCCGCGACGGTTCCGACGCCCGCTTCCGAAACGAGCTTGACGGAGATCCTCGCCGCCTTGTTGGCGTTTTTGAGGTCGTAGATGAGCTGAGCCAAGTCCTCGATCGAGTAGATGTCATGGTGCGGAGGCGGTGAAATGAGCGATACACCCGGAGTTGAGTGACGGGTTTTTGCGATCCACGGATAGACCTTCTGCCCCGGGAGATGTCCTCCCTCGCCGGGCTTTGCGCCCTGCGCCATCTTGATCTGGATTTCGTCCGCCGAGTTGAGGTAGCGCGAGGTCACGCCGAAGCGGCCCGAGGCGACCTGCTTTATAGCCGAGCAGCGGTTCTCGGCGCTGCCCTTTGTCGCGAGACGTTCAAGGCTCTCGCCGCCTTCGCCCGAGTTCGACTTGCCGCCGAGCTTGTTCATAGCTATCGCGAGCGCCTCGTGCGCTTCCTGAGAGATTGAGCCGTAGCTCATCGCTCCGCTTTTGAAGCGGCGCACAATGCTGTCGACGCTCTCGACCTCGTCGAGCGGCACGGGATTCTCGGCGTAGTTGAAGTCGAGCAGTCCGCGGACGCTGACGGGATC
>ONIJ01000099.1 GCA_900317875.1 uncultured Eubacteriales bacterium | reverse complement strand
GTTTCGATCGGGTCGCTTGTGGCGTGACCTTTCTCAAACGCTGTCATAGGCACTGTGGGAGCGAGAATCACGTCGCAGTGCTCAAAGGCGTCGTTGAACGCCTTGATGATCGTGCCGCGCAGGTCGGTCGCCTTTTTGTAGTAGGCGTCGTAGTAGCCGGCGGAGAGCACGTAGGTTCCGAGCAGGATCCTGCGCTTTACCTCCTCGCCGAAGCCTTCGCTTCTGGTGCGGCAGATCATATCGTGAGTGCCCGTGTAATGGGCGGTCTTGTAGCCATAGCGGATTCCGTCGTAGCGGCCGAGGTTCGAGGAAGCCTCCGCGCAGGCGATGATGTAGTAAACGGGAAGGGCGAATTTGAGGATCGGCAGATCGAAGTAAACGATCTCGGCGCCGAGGCTCTCGTAAACCTTCGCCGCCTCGAGCACAGCCTCCTTTACGTCGTCGCGGACTCCGTCGAGGTATTCGCGCGCGATACCGATCTTCATTCCCTTGATGTCGTTATTTAGCTTTGAGAAGGTCTCGCCGCCGACCGCGCCGAGAGAGGTCGAGTCGCGCTTGTCCTGCTTGGAGATAGCGTCAAATACGATCGAGGCGTCCTCAACGCTCTTGGTGATGGGGCCGATCTGATCGAGCGAGCTCGCGTAGGCGATGAGTCCGTAACGCGAAACCGCGCCGTAGGTAGGCTTGAGTCCGACAACGCCGCAGAAGGACGCAGGCTGACGGATCGAGCCGCCTGTGTCGGAGCCGAGGCCGTAGGCGGCGATGTTTCCGCCGACCGCGCTAGCCACGCCGCCGGAGCTTCCGCCTGCCACGTGGTCGGAGTTGAAGGGGTTCATCGCTCCGCCGAAGTATGAGTTCTCGCAGGATGAGCCCATTGCGAACTCGTCCATATTGGTTTTGCCGAGCATAACGGCGTTCTGCGCCTTGAGGATCTCCCAGACGGTGGCGTCGTAGATCGGCTTGTAGCCGGTGAGGATCTTGGAACAGCAGGTGGTTTCGATGCCCTTTGTGGACATATTGTCCTTGAGCGTCATCGGAACGCCCTCGAGCAGACCGATTTCCTCGCCTGCGGCGATTTTTTTGTCGACAGCCTCGGCAGTTCTGAGCGCCTCGTCGCCGGTTACGCACACATAGGCGTTGAGCTCGCCGTTGACCTTTTCAATTTCGTTTAAATAGCTCTTTGTCAGCTCAACGCAGGAAGCCTGCCTGCCGACGAGCATTTCGTGAATTTTAGCAATAGATCCCATAGCGCACCTCACTCCCTGTTTCTGACCAGAAAATGGTCCTCCGCCTGTTCGGGCGCGTTTTTAAGGATTTCCGCGGAGGGGTAGGAGGGAACGACCTCATCCTCGCGGAACACGTTTGAAAGATTGTTGATGTTGTCAAAGCCCTCTGCGCTTACGGGCGCGTTGTTGATGGCGTCGGCAAAGTCAATGATCTCCTGCATCGACTTGGTCAGCCCGTCAAGCTCCTCCTCGGGAACAAACAGCTTGGAAAGCAAAGCGATGTTTTCAACATCTTCTCTTGTTACCATATAATCACCTTCTGATGTAAGATTAAAATACTATCCATAGTATTATACATTATTTTCGGATAGGTTGCAAGATGTTTATAAGCAAAAAAAGAGACAGAGAATTTTCTCTGCCTCAATTCCGTTTTTTTACTTTTAAAAGTTTTTGAAAACTCAGGATTTAAAAAATCAAGACTAAAAAACTCAAGACTTGAAAATCATCTCAGCTTGATATGAACCTCTCTGAGCTGCTGCTCGGTTACTTCACCAGGAGAGCCGAGTAGCACGTCCTGAGCGTTGGAGTTCATCGGGAAGGCGATTACCTCGCGGATGTTCTCCTCCTCGGTGAGAAGCATAAGCATACGGTCAACGCCGGGCGCCATTCCCGCATGAGGCGGAGCACCGTACTGGAAGGCGTTGTAGAGCGCCGAGAACTTTGCCTTGAGGTCGTCCTCGGAATAGCCCGCCATATCGAATGCCTTTTTCATAATCTCGATGTCGTGGTTTCTCACCGCGCCGGAGGAAAGCTCGACGCCATTGCACACGATGTCGTACTGATAGGCAAGGATCGTTTCGGGATCCTGATTATTCAGCGCGTCAAGGCCGCCCTGCGGCATTGAGAAGGGATTGTGGGTAAAGATTATTTTTCCGTCGTCGTCGCGCTCAAACATCGGGAAGTCCACGATGAAGCACATCTCAAAGCGGCTCTTGTCGATGAGGTTGAGTCTTTCGGCGACCTCGGTGCGGATCTGACCCGCAAGCTTGGGAGCCTCCTGAGCGGTGTCGGCGATGAAGTAGATGACGTCGCCCGCCTTGGAGCCGTTTCTGGAGATAAGCTCCTCGCGGTCGCCCTCCTTGAGGAATTTGTCGATAGGTCCGTCAAAGGTGAGGTCGTCGTTTACCTTGACGTAGCCCAGCCCCTTCATTCCGATCGAAAGCGCGAATTCCTCCATACGCTTGAACCACTTCTTGCTTTGAGCGGCGGCGCCGGGAACGTTGATCGAGCGGACAGTCTTTTTGCGGAAGGGCGCAAAGTCGGTTTCGACGAACATATCGCTGATTTCAACGATCTCGAGCGGGTTGCGCAGGTCGGGCTTGTCGGTGCCGTATCTGAGCATTGACTCCTCAAAGGGAATCCTTCTGAACGGAGGCTTGCTGACCTCCTTGTCGGTGAACTTTTTGAAGGTTTCATAGAGCACCTGCTCGGCGACGTCGAAAACGTCCTCCTGAGTGGCGAAAGCCATCTCAAAGTCGAGCTGATAGAACTCGCCCGGCGAACGGTCGGCGCGTGCGTCCTCGTCGCGGAAGCAGGGCGCGATCTGGAAGTATTTGTCAAAGCCCGATACCATCAGAAGCTGCTTGAAGATCTGGGGAGCCTGCGGAAGTGCGTAGAACTTGCCCTTGTGCTTGCGGCTGGGGATCAGATAGTCGCGCGCGCCCTCGGGTGAGGAGGTCGACAGGATCGGTGTGTTGATTTCGGTGAAGCCCAGCTCGTTCATCTTTTCACGGAGGAAGGAGATCACCTGCGAGCGGAGCATAATATTCTTGTGGACCTTGGGATTTCTCAGGTCGAGGAAGCGGTATTTCAGGCGCACGTCCTCGCTTGTGTTGGTCGAGGTGGTCACCTCGAAGGGTAAAACATTTTTGCATCTGCCCAGAACAGTGATGTCCTCGGTGTGGACCTCAACATATCCCGTGGCGATTTTCTTATTGATGGTCTCTTCGTCGCGCTTTACGACCTCGCCGCTGAGGGTAACGGTACACTCCTTGTTGATACCCTTGAGCAGGTTGTCGTCGTGTACAACTACCTGAAGCACGCCGTACTGGTCGCGGATGTCGAGGAACATTACGCCGCCGTGGTCGCGGATGTTTTCAACCCAGCCTGCGACTCTTACCTGCTGACCGATGTTTTCTTCTCTTAATTCACCGCAGCTCACTGTGCGGTACTGATTCGGTTTTATCATAAAAACTATCCTTTCACAGATATTTTGCCTATTCCAATCAATTGTATCACAAAACTTCGCGTAAAGCAATACCCCATCTCAATTCGTGATCATTCTGTCCGCCGGAAAAATTACGCGTCGGCAGCCGGGTCAACATACAGTGTTTTGTTGTTGACGTAAATCACCATTCCGGGCTTTGCGCCGGCGGGCTTGCTCACGTATTTTACGAGGGTGTAGTCGACGGGCACGTTTGAGCTCTCGCGCGCTTTACTGTGGTATGCTGCGAGGCGCGCCGCTTCCAGCAGGGCTTTTTCGCCCGGCTGTCTGCCGTCGGTCTTTAAAATCACGTGCGAGCCGTGGATGTCTTTTGTGTGGAACCAGAGGTCGGTTTTGGAGGCGGTTTTCAGCGTGAGCAGGTCGTTTTGACGGTTGTTTCTGCCCACAAGGACCGTAAAGCCGTCCGAGGTGGTGTACTCCTTGGGCGGCAGCTTTTGGAGTTTTTGCTGCTTTCCGCGCGGCTGACGCAGATAGCCCTGCTCCGTGAGCTCCTCGCGGATCTGGCTGAGCTCTCGCTCGGAGTCGCTTCTGTTCACGGCGTCGGCGACCGATTCGAGGTATTCAAGCTCCGCCTGCCCCTTTTCGATCTGCTCCGCGAGCACGGTTTCGGCGGTTTTCGCCTTCTGATATTCCTTGTAGTATCTCTGAGCGTTCGCGGCGGGCGAGATCGCGGGATTCAGCTTTATTCTCATTACCGCGCCGTTTTCGTCGTAGTAATTCTCCACATCCGCGTATTCCGCGCCGCGCTCAATGCGGTAAAGGTTGGCGTGCAGCAAATCTCCGCAGATCCTGAGCTGTTCGCGGTTTCCGCACTGCGACAGTTCCGCGCGCTGCTTGTTGATCTTGCGCGAGGTGCGGTCGATCAGGTTCGAAAGCAGCTTTTGCAGGCTGTGGCTCTTTACGCGCATTCTTTCGCGCGCGTCGCGCTCCTCGTAAAAGCCGTCGACCGTGGCGGAAAAGCCGTCGGTTTCCTCGGCCTTGAGGTATCCGCCGTACTGCAAAACCGGCATAAAGCAGAAGTCCATCGGCCTGCCGTCCTCGCGGTACACCACGCAGGGCTTGCCCGAGCAGCTCTCGGTCAGCGATTTCAGTTCGCCGAGCCTTTCGGTGAGTTTATCGGTGAGCACGCCCTCAACACGGTTGGTCGCGCCCTCCATTACGCGGAACTCGAGCTCGCGCGCAACGATCGGGGAAATTCCCTCGATCACCCTCAAAAGCGCCTTTGACAGCGGCATTTCGGCTTCAAGATTTTTTGCGGCGGCGAGGATCTCCTCGGGCGTATGCACAAGTATGTTGAGCTTGTTCTGCGGCTCGGGCAGCTCGTAGCGGATGTTCGGCAGCACAAAGCGGCGGCTGCTCACCGTGAGGTCGACGCGCTTGAGGGCGTCGACGATCACTCCGGTGTCGCGGTTTATTACGATCAGGTTGCTGTACATTCCCATAATTTCGCATACAATGCTCAGTCCCTCGAGGTCGCCGAGCTCGTTGGTGCACTCGAAATCGAGAAAAAGCACGCGGTCGCAGCCTTCCTGCCTGACGTTTACGAGCTTTCCGCCGCCGAGGCGTTTCCTCAGCAGCATACAGAACATCGGCGGCTGCGCGGGGTTTTCGGGAGTCTTTACGCAAAAATTAACGCGCGGAGAATTCGCGCGGGAGGAGAGGAGCAGCTTTTTTGCGCCCTCAAAGGTTCGCAGCACGAGCACAAGCTCGTCGCGGTTGGGCTGGTATATCTGGTTGACCCTCGCGCCGAGCGCCTCGCTTATTATTTCGTTTTTGATATGTCTTAAAAATATTCCGTCAAGTGCCATATTGTCCTCAGATTACTTGTGATATTTTCCGTTTGTTGAAATTTCAAAGGCGCGGTAAATCTGCTCGCTGAGTATCATCCGCGCCATCTGGTGAGGAAAGGTCATTTTGCTCATCGAAAGCCTGAAATCGGCTCTGTTCTTGACCTCGCCGCTCAGCCCGTAGCTGCCGCCGATAATGAAATCCGCGGTGCTTTTGCCCGAAACCGAGATGTTTTGCAGGGTTTCGGAAAGCTCCTCGCTCGAAAGCTGCCTGCCCTCGATGCACATAGCGAAAACATAGTCGGAGCCGCCGACCTTCTGAAGTATCCGCCTGCCCTCCGAGAGCAGTACCTCGTCGATCCGGGCGCGGTTTGGCGTGTTGCTTCTTATTTTTTCCTCGGGAAGCTCAATTATGCTGAACTTGCAGAACGCGCCGAGCCGCTTTGAATACTCGGAGACAGCGTCCGTGAAATATTTTTCCTTGATTTTTCCGATACAGATGATGTTGACTCTTAGCATTAAAATATCACGCTCTTTACTGTTGCCGCGCCGGGCGCTACGTCCAGCGTGAAGTCGTTTTTGAATTTCATTCCCGCGCGTTCGAGCTCGCACACAGAGGTGCGCAGCGCGATTTGCGGAGTGTTGTTCTGCTCGCTTAGATGACCGAGCATCAGTCGCAGGGTGCCGTTTTTTACGAGCTCAACCAGCTCCGAGGCGCACGCCTCGTTTGAAAGGTGACCTCTGTCGGAGAGGATACGTTTTTTGAGCAAATACGGATAAGGCCCCGTTTTGAGCATATCGATGTCGTGATTCGACTCGAGCACCACAAAGTCGCTGTTGCCGGCGGCGATACGCACGCCGTCGGTCATAACTCCCATATCGGTCGCGATAAGCGCCGCCTTGCCGTCGGGAGCTACCACTCGGTAGCAGCAGCTCTCCGCCGCGTCGTGAGGAGTGTTGATCCGGCTTATCAGCATATCTCCCAGGGCGATTTCGGTTTCAATCACGCGGGTGCGTGTGCGCGGGTCGAGCTTGCCGCTCATCTCAAGCGCTCTCAGCGTGCCCTCGCTAGCGTAAACGTCAAGTCCGTATTTTTTGGCTAGCACCCTCAGCGCGCCGCAGTGATCGGTGTGCTCGTGGGTGATGAATATCGCCTTGACGCATCTCATATCAACTCCGTTGGCGCTCATCGCCAGCTCGATCTGCTTGCAGTTTTTTCCCGCGTCGATCAGCACGCCCTGCGCCGATGAGCCGATATAATAGCTGTTGCCCTTGCTTCCGCTGAAAAGCGGCACCGCCTTTGCCAATTTTACCAT
The DNA here is from genome assembly GCA_900317875.1 of uncultured Eubacteriales bacterium. GTDB lineage: Bacteria > Bacillota > Clostridia > Oscillospirales > Acutalibacteraceae > Ruminococcoides. The sequence continues at coordinate 2,452 of ONIJ01000099.1, read as the reverse complement.
TCCCTTTTTCTTTGAATAATAGTATAGTATATCATAAATAAATCGGAATGGCAACAGGGGAGAAGGGGTTATGAGCTGTTAGCCGTAAGTCATAAGCTGCGGTAGCTTTCGCAAATATGCAGCGTAGCACTCGTGTGTGCGCCGATGCATATACTAAAAACAAATACTTCGGCTTCGTATTTTTGACTTAATTAGTGTTGACAAACGAAAAAAATAGGTATATAATGCATATAAACCGATGAGGAAGAGTGAGTAGGCTTTGTCACTTCTCTCAAAGAGAGCCGCGGACGGTGAAATCGCGGCAGGGAACACAACGCTGAATGGACTTCCGAGGGCGAGCGGAAACGCGTTTTGCGCGGAGTATGTAAGACGGAATGACCTCCCGTGAACAAGGTCAGCGTATGTCAGTACGCGTGAGAGGACGCGGTTCGCGTCAAGCAGGGTGGCACCGCAGGATAATTCCTGTCCCGGCAAGAAATTGCAGGGACGGGATTTTTTTATTTGCAATTTAAAAACCAATATAAAGGAGAAAACCGAAATGAAAGAAAACAAAATCCCCTACAAGACATACCTTGACGAAAGCGAAATTCCCACCAAATGGTACAACGTACGCGCGGATATGAAGAACAAGCCCGCGCCGCTGCTCAATCCGGCTACTCACAAGCCTATGACCGCCGAGGAGCTGGCTCCCGTATTCTGCGATGAGCTCATCGCTCAGGAGCTCAACACCACCGACGCTTACATCGACATTCCCGAGGAGATCCAGGACTTCTACAAGATGTACCGTCCCTCTCCCTTGATCAGAGCGTACTTCCTCGAAAAGGCGCTGGACACTCCCGCAAAGATTTACTACAAGTTTGAGGGCAACAACACCAGCGGAAGCCACAAGCTCAACTCCGCCATCGCTCAGGCATACTACGCCAAAAAGCAGGGACTCAAGGGCGTTACCACCGAAACCGGCGCCGGCCAGTGGGGCACCGCTCTCTCGATGGCCTGCTCGTACTTCGGTCTCGACTGCAAGGTTTATATGGTAAAGGTTTCCTATGAGCAGAAGCCCTTCCGCCGCGAGGTAATGCGCACCTACGGCGCCGAGGTCACTCCTTCTCCCTCGATGACAACCAAGATCGGCCAGAAGATCCTCGCCGAGCATCCCGGCACAACCGGAAGTCTCGGCTGCGCGATTTCCGAGGCTGTTGAGGTCGCTACCTCTACCGAGGGTTATCGCTATGTGCTGGGCAGCGTTCTCAATCAGGTCCTGCTGCACCAGAGCGTGATCGGCCTTGAAACCAAGACCGCTCTCGACAAGCTCGGCGTAAAGCCCGACATCATCATCGGCTGCGCCGGCGGCGGCTCAAACCTCGGCGGACTGATCTCTCCCTTTATGGGCGAAAAGCTCAGAGGCGAGGCGGATTACCGCATTATCGCCGTTGAGCCCGCTTCCTGCCCCAGCTTCACACGCGGCAAGTACGCTTATGACTTCTGCGACACGGGTATGGTTTGTCCGCTCGCAAAGATGTACACCCTCGGCTCGGGCTTCATTCCCTCCGCAAACCACGCGGGCGGCCTGCGCTATCACGGTATGAGCAGCACCCTTTCACAGCTCTATCACGACGGCCTTATGGAGGCGGTTTCCGTTGAGCAGACAGCGGTATTCGAGGCTGCCGAGAAGTTCGCGCGCGTTGAGGGCATTCTTCCCGCTCCCGAGTCCAGCCACGCTATCCGCGTAGCTGTCGACGAGGCGCTCAAGTGCAAGGAGACCGGCGAGGAAAAGACGATCGTTTTCGGCCTCACGGGCACAGGCTACTTCGATATGGTCGCCTACGAGAAGTTCAACAACGGCGAAATGTCCGACTACATCCCCACAGACGAGGAGCTTGCCGAGAGCATTTCAAAGCTTCCCGTCGTAGAGGAGTAATAATTCACAGGCAAAAATCAGAGGGCGCGGTTTTCCGTGCCCTTTGTTATTTTTTATAGTAAAATATACTCCTGTATCTTTACAAAACTAATCCTTTGATATATAATGGTAGTTGTCGAAGAATAACAAAAACAAAATCTTAAACAGGATTTTTTTGGAATTAATTGGATAGGAGGAGATATTTTGATTTGCCCAAAGTGCGGTTGCAGCAACGTGTCGTCAGCAAGGCAGTGTTCTGTTTGCGGATCCGGTTTAGTCAATTCGCCTGATCCGAACGATGCGAGCAACTACGACGACGGCTTCAGTGTTTCCGGTAAGGAATACGCCGCGAAAAATAATGGTAACCCTCCAAATGAAGGTTATCCCCCGGAAAACGGCTATCCCCAAAACAACGGCTATCCCCAAAATAACAGATACGCTCAAAACAACGGCTATCCCCAAAATAACAGATACGCTCAAAACAACGGCTATCCTCAAAATAACAGGTACGCTCAAAACAACGGCTATCCTCAAAATAACAGGTACGCTCAAAACAAC
>ONIJ01000098.1 GCA_900317875.1 uncultured Eubacteriales bacterium | reverse complement strand
TAACATCCGCTGACGCAGAGGCGTTCGGAGCGGAGCCTACACCCGCTTCGTTTGAGAAAAGTCCGCGCTTGATTCCGAGAACCATACACGAACCTGCAACGCCGCCGAAAATAGCTCTGAAATCGAACGCATTGGAGAAAATCTCCGAAAATATCTGCGGAATGTAATTCACGTGGACAAAGATTACGATAAGCGAAACGAGCACATAGGCAATTCCCATAAAGGGAACGACCTTTTCGGTGAGCTTGAGGATTCTCTTGCCGCCGCCGAGCAGACAGAAGCCCACAGACAGCGCGAGTGCGCCGCCGACAATTACGGGAGTCCAGGTCGAATCGTAGAAGCTGTATTCCTTAAAGGAGTCCTGAACGTTGAAGGACGCCAGCAGATTAAAGCCCACGGCATAGGTCGCAATCAGGAAAATACAGAACAGCGCCGCGATCACGGGCGCTTGAGCGCCTTCTCAATATAATAAGCGGGACCGCCGAAGCTGTTGCCGTCCTTGTCCCTCTGCTTAAAGATCTGAGCGAGCGTACTCTCGATAAACGCCGAGGACGCGCCGATTATGCACATCAGCCACATCCAGAAGCACGCACCCGGACCGCCTAAACAAATAGCGGTGGAAACGCCGACGATGTTTCCCGTGCCGACTCGCGAAGCGGTGGAAACCATCAGCGCCTGAAATGACGAAACCTTCTGCGCCGACGCAGGCTTTTCCATTATTAGCTTGCACGCTGTGCCGAACAATCTGATCTGCACTCCGCGTGTACGCAGCGAAAAGAACAGACCTGCTGCCGCCAAGACAATAACCAATATCGGGAAATACATTGTATCGTCTATCTTGTTGAATACGTAGAGCGTTGAGCTTCCGAGATTGTTGAAAAATTCGCCTATAGAATCCATCTCCGTTCCTCCTGACACATTTTTACATTTTTTGTATTTTTATAATAACATATTTATACTAAAAAAAACAAGTGTCAAGGCGAGATTTTTTTCAAAACAAACAAAAATCACGAGCGCAGAGCCCCCGTGCTCTGCGCCCTTTTTCGGATTGAACTGAAATAGATATTTTTTGCCGCCGCGTCCGCGTTTTCACGCCGCTGCCACGGCTTTGTGTATTAGTTGTTCGGCTTTGCCGGCGGATTGCCCTCGGGCTTGCCGCCGTCCGGAGCGCCGTGTCCGCTTGATTCGGATACCGTAACCTCAATCGCGGTTCCGGTGGAAGCGCTGCCCTCCTTATATTCTACGCCGTTTACATAGAGCTTGTGACCGTTGAGATTAATCGAACCCGCCGGGCAGGTAAGGCTTGTGATGTAGCTGTCGCCCGTGAGAGTCCAGGTTGAGCCGTCCTCGATTTCAACATACACCTCTCCTGCCTGACCGTCGGAGTTTATCGCTCCCGTGAAGGTCGAACCGCTCTTGAGATAGAGGTTGAGATTTGAAACCTTGTCGACGACCATATCGCCGTCGATCACCTGATTTGTCGCGTTGAGCGTGACCTGACCGCCGTTTGAGCCCTCTGTGCCCCAGCCTGCCGCAGCCGCTCTTAGGAAGATTCCGTCGCCCTCGTTTTTAATCTGAGCTCCGCTGAGATTGATGTCGGTCGCGGTGTTGTTTTCGAAGAATACGTCGCCGTTCTTATTGGTGAGGGTTCCGCCGTTCATCGTGAATGAGGATTTGCCCTGAGCCGCGTCGCCCGACATCGACTGATAGATCATTACTGCCTGATAGTAGCTCGACTTGTCGCTGTTTTTTGTATTGTTGTCGGCTGTGAGATCAACGTTGTTAAGCGTCACAGAATTTTTGCCCTCAACCACAACGCCCTGAGAAGCGGTTGAGGTGAGCGTTGCGTCGCTTACGGTGATGTCGGCTGTGGAATATATCACGGGCGAGCCCTTGCCGCTCGTAGTATAATAGCCGCCGTTAACATTTACGGTTCCGCCTCCCCTGTCGGAACGGATCGCCGCCGAAGAGTTGCCGGAGGTGTTAATTGTCAGGTTGGCGGCGTTCATTGTTCCGCCGCCTGTCGTCATCAGTCCACCCGAGCAATTGCCGCTCGTTTCGATGTAGGAATCGGAAATATTCACCGTTGTGCCCTCGCCGTAGCTGAAAACGGCGTTAGCGTGAGTGCCGTTGGTTTTTACAACCATATTGCTGAGATCGAGCGTTCCGCCGTTCGTGGCAAAAATCGCGGCGTTCTCACCGTAGAAGTCCGCCTCGTCGCCTGAGGAGTCGCCCGTCTTGTTTACGAGCGTATTGCTCACGGTTTTGCTCTCGCCGTCAGCGGTGATCGCATGCTCGCCGTCCGCTGAATTCTCTACGGTATCGTTTATTGTGATGTCGCTCTCAGTGAGCTGCTTTGAGCTGCCATCGGCTGAAGCCTCCGTCGCAGCTTTGTCTGAGGAAGCCTCGTCGCCTGTCGACGTCTGTGACGACTGAGAAACGGCTGACGAACCGCCCGAACCTGATGACGAGCTTCCGCTGCTGCAGGATGTGAACGCCACTGTGGTGGCTATTGCTGACAAAATTGCGATAAAAACCATACATTTTCTGCTGACCTTTGCTTTCATAATAATTGCCTCCTTTTTACCTATTTGTTTTGTTTGACTGTATTATAAAAGGCAAATATTAAAAAATGCTTAAAAAATAATACTTTTTTAAGAATATATAAAAAAGAGACGCGCGTTCTGCACGTCTCCTGAATTAATATTTTATCTGACGATCGCAAAAGCCATCGTGCCAAGATACATAGCGACCATAATTCCGCCCTCTACCCTGTTGATGTTCTTCGTCCTCGAAAAAGCCAGAGTGATCGCCGAAATGATAATAAGGATACCGAGGTCGAGCACCGAGGCGTAATTTACGGCAATCGGGTGGATTGTTCCCGAAACACCGAGGATGAACAGAAGATTAAACAGGTTTGAGCCGACGACATTTCCGAGCGCGAGTCCGTTTTCACCCTTGCGTGAAGCGACGATCGAGGTGACGAGCTCGGGCAGCGAGGTGCCGAAGGCTACAACCGTGAGGCCGATGAGAGTCTCTGACATTCCGAAGGCCGCCGCAATTGACTTTGCGTTTTCAACGACAAGGTTTCCGCCGATGATAATACAGGCAAGTCCAACGGCAATGAGAAGAAGGCTCTGCCAGACAGGCAGCGGTTTTTTCTCAGGCTCATCGGTCGGGTTCTTTCGCGCGTGAATAATCAAAAACGTGAGATAACCGATAAAAATGACGAGCAATCCGATGCTGAGCGGACGGCTCACAAGTCCGACGTTCTCCGACATTTTGGTGTCGAGCGGATAATAGCCGCTGAAAACATTGATTCCGACAGCGGCAAATACAGCAATCGACGCGGCGATTGACAGCGGAAAATCACGCTTTATTATGCCCTTTTCAACAGGAACCGGACGAATCAGAGCACAGATTCCGAGCACCATCAAGGTGTTGAAAAGGTTTGAGCCTACAACGTTGCTCAGCGCGATCTCATTAGAACCGCTCAGCGCCGCCGAGGTGCTGACCGCAAGTTCAGGCGCGCTCGTACCGAGCGCAACTACAGTCAAACCGATAATAACCCCGGGAACGCGGAAGGTTCGCGCCAGCGAGGAGCTGCCGTCGACGAAGAAATCGGCGCCCTTTATCAGCGCCGCAAATCCGACGAGCAGCAAAACAAAGTTTAAAACAAGATACAAGCTGCATCCCTGCCTTTCAAATTCTTTCATAATAATACCAGAAAAACAGAAGTTTGTCCATATTATTTGATAGCAGTGCTTGCCGAAAAAAGTGTCGATCACAAATAAAAAAACTGTCATTCCAAACAACAGCATAAATCGCGTTGATCGAAATGACAGTATTATTTTACTTTGAAAGCAGTTCTTTCAGTCTTTCAACCGCCTCGGTTGTTTTTTCGAGAGAATTAAACGAGGTCAGTCTGAAATAGCCCTTGCCGTTTTCGCCGAAGCCCTCTCCGGGAGT
>ONIJ01000117.1 GCA_900317875.1 uncultured Eubacteriales bacterium | reverse complement strand
TCCATCTCGCTCGACGGCGACATCGCGGTCAACTTCTACATGGAGCTTGCTCCCGAAATCGCGCAGAGTAAAACCGCGTATATGCAGTTTACCATCCCGAACACCAGTGCGGAATATCAGGATCAGAAGGTTTATGTCAAAGACCTGACTCCCGTCGAGGGCGGCTATTATATCTTCAAGTGCCGCGTGGCAGCCAAGGATATGACATCCACCATCACGGCTCAAATTCTCGGCACTGACAAGGAGAGCACCGTTTACACCTATTCCGTCAAGGAATACGCTGACTGGCTGCTCGAGCATAAAAACGACAGCGCGGCTTATACAAAAGCGGCTCCGCTCGTAGAAAAAATGCTTCAATACGGCGCATACGCAAAAGAATATTTTGAAAAGACTGATACGCTTGATGCTTTAGGCGACGTTGAGATCGACGAAAGATTTGCGGACTATACAAGTGACTTAAGCGATGATTTGTTCAGCGGCGCAACGCTTTCGCTGAAGTCGCAGACATCGCTGTCGCTGTACTTTACAAGCGAAGATGATCTGACCTTTAGCTGTGCGGATAAGGACGGAAACGAGCGCGTTGTCGACACCGCGAAAAACGGCAGCTATCAGGTAGCCCGTATCAGAAATATCGCGGCGAAGGAGCTTCAGGATAACTTCACCCTGACCGTTAAAAGCGGCGAAACAGTGCTCGGAACCATTACCTACAGCCCGATGAACTACTGCTATAAAGCGCTGAACGGCGGCACGCAGGACGGCAAGCTGGTAAACGTTATCAAGGCTCTGTGTCAGTATTCACAGGAAGCAAACGAATATTTCAAGTAATCGGAGGTATGAAAATGGAAAAAGAAAAATACGAACGCACCGAGTTTGAAATCTTCTGGTTCCAAACCGAGGACGTCATCACCACAAGCGGTGGCTTTGAGGAAGATGAATTATCGGAAATTATTAAGTAAAAAGATGGGTTAATATGAAAAGATTAAAAATGCTTATCGGCTTTATGCTGACAGCGATTGTGTGTGTCTCGGCGGCGGCTTTTTCCGCCGCTGCCGAGAGCAGCTATATTCGCGGAGACGCTGACAGCGACGGCAAGGTAACTATCAGAGATGTTACAATGATTCAGCGTGTGATCGCACAGTTGGAAACCGATTCAAAGGGTGATGTTAAAAGACGCAGCAATGTGACAGGCGGAGCTTTTGAAATCAGCGACGCAACTGCAATACAACGCTATCTTGCTGAATTTGACGATCCGTACCAAATCGGCGAATATGTCGGCGATAACACACACCCTACTCAGGACGAATACGAATTACCCTTTGTTCCGAATTAACTGTTATTCGTGTGAAAGGATAAGTCTGAAATCAAAAATGACGGTTCACTATTCCTCTTATCGAGCCGTCGCATAAGTCAATCAAGGCGGAAGAAAAGCGATTTTTCTTCTGCCTTTTCTCTGGACTTTTTCCTTTTCTGTGGTATCCTGTTGTGCTTGGAAAGGCAGGTGACAACAATGACCACACTTGAAAACCTCTACTATGGCAACATAGCTCCACACGAATACGAAGTAGTGCGCGGCAGCGAGTACGATATTACCGCAAAGCTGGTGGTTCGTCACGAGCAGGAATTGTCCGCAACGTTGACAGAACAACAGAAAGCGATACTCGAAAAAATCAAAGATAACCACACAGAGCTTATGAACCTCGGCGAGCGCGACGCGTTTTGTAGAGGTTTCTCTTTGGCTGTCAGGCTGATGGTTGAAGCGATGAGCAGCGAGAAAACCTGACGCGCCCTGTTTCGCCACGTGTAGCGCAAATAAAATGTTGGGGAAATGTACCCGACCTCGAACAACAAAGCCCACAAAGCCGATTTGTCGCGGCGTGTGGGCGCAAAAAAGGCGCAAGTCCAGAATCAAACCGATTCTGAACTTGTGCCTTTTGACGTTCAAAAACTGAGACGCTGTAATCAAAGAATACGGAATTTATTTATCCTTCCTTTTTCTGTTCGGGAAACAGCCTTCGAGCCAGTCGATGTACTCCTCTGGGGTTATATCTCCGGCAGAGCATTCATCACGCTTGACAAGAGCCTCGTACTTCCACTTCTTGAAATCATCTTCTTTAATTTGTCGCACTTTGACCCTTGCGGCATACCGCTTATAATACTTACTGTAAATCGGCAGAGCTTTGTTCTCTGCCATTTTCTTTTTGTAGTTTTCCTGCGCGGCGAGCTCCTGACAGCTCCGTGTTTCACCGTCCGCGACTTTGTCGCAGAATCGTGTGTCGTAGTTGCCCTTCATAATAAAATACTTGCCGCAGCGCTTGCACTTTCTGAAATGAATACCGTTTTCAAGCATCTTACTCAGTTCAAGCTCAAGCATTTCTTCCGTAGATGAAAAGCTGTACCGCCTTGTCAATCTGTGAGTGCGGCGCAGACAACGGGAGAGCGTATCT
>ONIJ01000114.1 GCA_900317875.1 uncultured Eubacteriales bacterium | reverse complement strand
GTCGTCATCCTGCTCCTCGGCGGAATATACGGGAAAAATGCCCAGAAACATCAGAAGAATACATGCGAAAGCAACAGAGCGGCGCAGCGCCGTTTTCCGTTTTTTTCTTCGCTTTTCTTTCATCTTAATCTTCTTCCGCGATTTCTCGGCGGAAGCCCCCTGAATAGTCAATGAGTTATTCTGCGTCTGTGTTTTGATTACCTGCAAAGCGCTGCAAGCTCATCCTTCATTTCAAAAAGCTCCGCCAGCAGCGGTGCGTAGTCCGTTTGGGTACGCGAGCGCAGAAGCTCGGTGATCTCCACGCTTTTTTTGTACATCGGCGTCAGCGAAAGATTGCCGAGCACGCCCTTGAGAGCGTGAGCCGACTGAAACGCGGAATCGAGGTCGCCCGCCTCCAAAGCCGTTTTTAATCCCTCAAAGTTCTTTTCCGAGGGAACCATATTTACGAGTCTGAGATAAAGAGCCTGATTGCCGCAGCAGCGCTCAAGTCCCTCCGTTGTGTTTGCGCCAAAGGCGTTCAGTTTTTCTATTGTAATCATTTGAACCCCTACTTTCTTAACGGATTTTATTTATAAGCTCCTCTGCCGTAAGAAGCGGACAAAGGTAATTTCCCTGTACATAGTCGCAGCCGAGCTTAATCAGCGCTTCGAGCTGCTCTCCCGTTTCAACTCCTCCGACAATCGTTTCGGCTCCCATAAGCCTTGCGGCGCCCAGCGCGACCGCGAGTCCCTCGCCCGAGAGCCCGTCGTCGAGCTTGATTGCTGCGGCGTGTGCGCGCGCGAGCTTTTCGAGCGGCACGCCGCGGGCTCCGAAGCCGTCGAACTCGACGGAGAAGCCGGCGTTTTTGAGTTTTTCGGCGCATTCGGTCAGCTCGTTTATTGCGGGGATTATTTGAGAGGACTTTACTGAAAGCTCGCGCGCGGCGTCCTCAAAGCCGTCTGCGCAGCTTACGCTGACCGCGACAGGCAGCCTGAGCCGTTTTGCAGCGGCAGCCGCCTCGCGCAGCACGATCCGGTCGATCCGGAAGAGCTGCCCCTCCTCCAGGGCTATTGGCAAAAACTCCTCCGCGCTCAGAAGTCCCAGCAAAGGATGTCTCCAGCACGGTACCGCGTAAGCGCCCGCAGGCACGGGAGAGCCGTTTTTGATGCGGTACCTCGGCTGAAAGCGCACCGCGATCTGGTCGTCGGAAAGCTCCTTGAAATCTCTTGCCAGATGCTCGCGGCGCATATCGCGCTCGCGCAGCTCCGCTGTGTAAAGCGCGGTGCGGTTCGGAGGACAGACGCTGTCACAGGCAGAATCGGCGCCTGCGAACCAGCTCTCCATAGGAGAAGCCTTGTCGACATTTTCATTTATTCCCGCGCGCAGCCTTACGCCCTTTGACGGCGCAAAGGCGGACAGCTCGTCCTGGATCTGCTCAAACACAGCCTCGTAGTCATCGCGGTGTTTGCAGTAGGCGGAAAACACTCCGTCGCCCGAATAGCTGGCTATTCCCTTTTTTCCGATCAGCTCACGCGAAATCAGCCCCGCGATTTTTTTGAGCGCAAGGTTGAGCCGAGCCTGACCGAGCATTTTTTTCAGGCGGCGGTAATTCTCAACGCGAATCGTCAGCGCGTCGGTCCGGAAGCGCGCGCTTGACAGAGTTCTTTCGATATAGGCATAGTAAAACGCCTTGTCGCAAAGTCCGGTGGTTTCATCGGTTTCGATTGAATTAATGAGCGTTTTTTCCTCGCTGAGCTCGATGATGCGCTCGCAGCGCGCGAGGATAACCTCGGGCATACGGTAGGGCTTCGGGATAAAGTCGTCTGCTCCCATACGGATGCTGCGCACCTCGGCGCTCTTTTCCGAGGTCATTACGATTATGGGGATTTTTTTGAGAATTTCGTCCGATTTGCATTCCTCAAGAACCTGGAAGCCGCCCATACACGGCATAAGCAAATCCAGCAGAATAAGCGAGAACGGCTCCTTTTCGGTGCGAAGCAGCTTCATCGCCTCGCTTCCGTTGGCGGCGCAATAGACCTCGTAGTTGAGCGCCAGGATAGCCTCGAGCAGCTCGCGGTTTATCACCTCGTCATCGACAACCAGAACCTTGCGCTTCTGCCTGCTTGATTGGATAAAATGTTTCATGGAAATCTCCTTGTTAAATTAAGCGGTTTTCATGTTTTCTGTTTTTTGATATGCTTTGCGATCACGTTTACAAGCTCCTCCGGATTGAAGGGCTTTGCAACGTGGTCGTTCATTCCCGCCTCAAACGCCGCCTTTCGGTCGCTTTCAAAGGAATTTGCGGTGATCGCGATTATCGGCAGCTCAGCCCTTTCGCCGTCGAGCGCGCGGATGGCGAGCGACGCGTCGTAGCCGTTCATAACGGGCATTTGGATGTCCATAAGAATAACGCTGTAGTAATTCGGCTCGGCTTTTTCCACCATTTCAACGGCGATTTTGCCGTTTTCGGCGACCTCGACCGTAAAGCCCTCCTGCCGCAGGATTTCAGACGCGATCTCGCTGTTGACGGGATTGTCGTCGGTGACGAGGAGCCTTACTCCGTGGAAGGAGACGTTGTCCTCGATCACTGCGGCCTCGCGGCTCTCGATCTCAGATGGATCGCAGATCGGGAAACGCAGCCAAATGGTGTATTTTGTTCCCTTGTTCTGTTCGGATTCCACCCTGATCTCGCCGCCCATCAGATCGACCAGGCTTTTTGTGATAGCCATTCCGAGTCCCGTGCCCTGAAGCTTGCTGACTGTCTGGGTGCGCTCGCGCTCAAAGGCGTCAAAAACGTGCTTGGCGAACTCGGGGCTCATTCCTATTCCGGTGTCGGCTACCGACAGCTCGTATATTCCCTCGCCGTTTTCAACTCCGAGCTGATGCAGCGCAAGGGTGATTATTCCGCCCTTGGGAGTGAATTTAAGCGAGTTGGACATCAGGTTCAGAAGGATTCTGTGGATACGGTTTTCGTCGCAGATAACGCAGCGGTCTGTGATGCTCTCGTAGTCGGCGACGCATTCGAGATCTTTTTTCGCCATCTGAATGGCGAAGATTCCGATCGATTCCTTTATTATGCGGCACAGATCCGCCGGAGCATTGTCAAGCTCCACCTTGCCGCTCTCGATGCGGCTCATATCGAGTATATCATTGATAAGCGAAAGAAGCTGCTTGCTGCTGTAGTCAATTTTTCCGAGGTAATCGCGGACGTTGTCGGGCAGGTTCTCCGCCTGGAGAGCCAGCGCGGTATAGCCCGTGACCGCGTTCATCGGCGTTCGGATGTCGTGGCTCATATTAGAGAGGAAAATGCTCTTTGCGCGGCTGTTTTCCTCGGCGCGCAGACGCTCCTTATCGGTTTGCTTTTCGCGCTTGTTTATCATGGCGAATATGCTGAATATCACGGCGATCGAACAGAGGATCAGACCGTCCTGGATAAGCACGTTCATCCTTTCCATCAAACCGAAGCTGTGGACTTGTTCGGAAATGAGCTTTTTCTCCTCCGGATCGGATTCGACGCCCTCCCTTTCGGTTTTCTCCTCATAGGCTGTGGTGATCCTGCTGCTGACCTCCGTTTCCTTTTCAAGTGTAGTGCGGTAGATCCACGAATGCGACACCAACACTATCACGAGAAACAGAATGATCCACACCACTCCGCTCTTTCCGAAGGTTTTGCTCTTGTCCTTCTGCATTACAAGGCGGAACGCGAACATTCCCATAACGCTCCAGATAATGAGGATCAGGAAGGACTCGGTGGCGATATTGCCCTGGGTGCGGACATCGGGCCACAGATAGGCAGTCAGGAACGCCGCCGAAATGAGTATTCCCAAAATCCCGAAGATCTTGCCCGAACGATCTTTTTCGCGGCGCCCGAGAATGAAGGCGCACAGCGAGGTATATCCGTAGGAAACAACCGCGCCGAAGGTGGTGATGTCGACGATCCAGCTTATGGCGGTTCGCCCCACAAGGGAGACGACGAGTGTGGACGCGCTGATAATCGTCAGCACCAGCCAAGGAGCTCCTCTTTTATCAGTCCGCGAGAACCCTTTGAGCGCCGGGTTGTTTTCGGAGATCGAGCGCACAAGTCTGATTATCAACACGGTATAGCCGATAACAGCTGTAACAATTCCCGAAAAAGCCGCCGCAAACAGCGCGGCAACGCCCGGAGTGCCTATTGTTCTGCTGACACTGTAGAAAGTGGGAAGGTTTTTGATGCTGTTCCAGCTTCCGATCGACTGAATGTATTCGTTCCAGTCGGCAAAGCCGTCCGGATGCACCATTGAGGCGCAGATGACGAGCATTGAGTATGCGAGAGCTGCGGCTGTGAGCGCAGCGATCATTATCGGCAGGGACTTTTTTTGAGAGAACTTTATTTCGCTTGACACGTGGGCAATCGAATCAAAGCCGAGATAAGCCCAAGGCGCGAGCACAACTATTCCGATTATGTGTATGGGGTAGTTTCCGCTGACATTAAACAGCGGCTCGATCTCCGTGATTCCGCCCTTTGCGGCGACAACGCCGATAAAGCACACTGTTATTCCCGCAAAAAGCACTACGGCGCACACCGCCATTATCGCTCTGGCGAGCCGTTTGATTGCCGTGCAGATCAAGCAGACCGTAACCAGCAAAAACGTCAGCAGCACCTCACCTAAATATACGGTGTAGCCGGCGACATCGTAGGAGAAGCCGAATTTCAGAACGTCTCCCGCGAGATACCGCATAATCAGGGCAAGCGCGCTGGCATTCGCCCAAATAACCGCAGTATAGGTGAGCACGAGCATCCACGCGCACAAAAACGCGTGATCGCCTCCGAGAAGGACTCTTGTGTAGGTGTAGGAGCCGCCGCGCCCCGGGAAGCGCTTCATCAGCCGGCTGAAATTAATGCCGATGATAAGCATAAGCCCCGCTCCGGCGGACAGCCCGATCACGGAGCCGAGCGGTCCCGCTATCGGAAGGAAGGTGTTTCCGGGCATTACGAACGAACCCCAGCCGACAGCGCAGCCGAAAGAAAGCGCGAATGCGGTGAATATTGAAATGGTTTTTTCAGAGTCTGAGCCTTTATTGTTCGGCTGAAACATTTTTTAACTCTCCCCCTGACTGATTTCTTTGATATTGCCCTTTTCGGGTATCAGTTCTATTGTAATACATTCTTTTATAAATTACAATAATATTCGGTCATAATCCCTATAAGTATTTGCGGAATATCTTTGCGTGACAGCATTAAAGTACTGCTTTTGCAAAACTCCCCGTACTTCGGGAATAATATGTCGACAAACAAAAAACAGACCGAAGCGGACGTGCCGTTCGGTCTGTGAGAGATTTATTGTTTGGGTTTTCTGCGCTTTTGCTTATTTTCATTCTTTTCGCGCAGGCTTGTTCTTGCGGCGAGCGCGGAGTCGAAATCGTCCATACGCTTCTTTGTGCGCTTGAACGCGTCGCGCCAGGTGCTCTGCGCATTGAAAATACCGCCGATGATCGGGATGCCCGACTTGTCGAGCCTGTAGATCGACTTCTTGATGGAGTCGGCGGAGGCGTAGTCGCTGCGGACGACAAAGAGCGCCGCGTCGGTGATTTCGTTGAGGCGGAGCACCTCGGCGTCCACTCCTATGGGAGCGGCGTCGATGAGCACGTAGTCATAGTCCTCCATAACCTTTGAAAGCGCGCCGAGCATTGCGTCGTTGAAGTTGTCGGGAACCTTTTCGAGAATTACCGGCAGCAGGTCGAGGCAGCCGTTTATGTGTAAAACGGCGTCAAGCTTGTCTGAATCGCCGCGGTAAAGGGCGTTTAGCGTCTGCTCATAGAGCAGATTGTCCTTGTAGAGCGCGCCGAGCTGCGGGTTTTTGAGGTCGCAGTCGATGAGCAGCGTTTTTTTGCCGAGCTCCGAAATGTGGAGCGCAACGTTCGCGACAAGTCCGGTTCTGCCCTCCTTGTGCTTCGCGGAGGTAATGTAGATCCTGCGCGCGTTCGAGAGCCTCATACGGTTCATCAGCATATGCGCCAGAGATTTCATATCATCCTTCAGCGGGAAGTCCTCGTTCACGGCGGAGCGCACGCGCGCGTACTTTTTATCGTACGGCAGCACGGCAAGCAGGTCGAGGTCGAAAACCTCCTCCAAATCGATGGCGTTGATCACCGTGGCTGCAAAAATGAACCTGAGCAGACAGAAGAGCACGCCTGCCGCAAAGCCGATCAGCGAAGCGTAAAGCCAGGTTGAAATACCGATGTTTCCGCCGACGATAAAGCTGGCTCTCGGCTCGTTGATCGTGCGGATCTGACCGATGTTCAGCGCGTCATAGAGGTTGTCGTTGGAGGTTTTGATGAGCTCCTCCATAATTTCCTTGCCCTCGCGCTCGCTGCGCCACAGAAGCGTCATCTCGATGATTTCCGTGTCGTGGTAGCGGCTGAGCTGGAGATTGGTGGAAATGGTTCCCGCCGAAACTCCGCGCAGGTTCAGCTTTTTGATAACCTCCTGCAGATTGTCGTGGCTCTTGATGATATACGCGGCGTCCTCGGAGAGGTCGCGGGCAAAGTCGACGTCCGTTTTGAACGGATTGCCCGCGTGAGTGGAGAATTTTCCTTCCTTATCGGTCGCGATAACGGCGATGGTCGCCGAAACGCGGTACTCCTTACTCATCTCGCCGCGCACATATCCAAAGCCTATGAGCGAAATTCCGCCGATCAGACCTATCAAGGTGAACAGCACAATTACGCGCCAGCCCTTCAGGAGGTGGTAGAGTATATCACTTTTTTTCAACGGGTTTTTTTTGCGGCTCATTTGGCTTCTTCCTTCTGACATAACGTATTACGCGTATTGCGACAAACATAATCAGCGCGGCGGCGACTACTGCGGTGATAACCAGAACAGTGTCCCACATCGTCCACACTCTCTTGGAGAACTTTTGCACTCCGCCGTTGTCCTTTACGTTTATCTTGGTCTTTGATGAGCTGTCGCCGTTTGTTTCGAGATAGTAAACTCCCGGCTCAAGTCCCTCGATCGGGTGATCTGCGCCGACGGCATCCCAGTCGTCGACGACTTCGTCGTTTTCGTCAAACAGCTTGAACGTGAAGCCCGTTACGCTGTTTTTGAATATCTGGTCGGTCACGTCGATCGAGATCCTGATTTGATATACGCTCTGATCAACGCTGACCTGAGGCTCGCCGGAAATATTTCCGTCCTTGTCAACCAAAAAGCTCAGGGCGCTCGCCTTGGTGCGGTAGGGTTCGGGGATTTCGGTGAGATTCACCTTGTATTCCTTATCCTTTTCGAGGTCGGTAATTACGATTTTGCCGTTTTGATCGGTTTTAACGAGATCTCTGCCGCTAACAGCGTAGGTCGCACCGACAATCGGGGTGTCGTCGAATTCGTCCTTGAGCGTAACCGAGATCTGAGTCTTTTGGCAGCTCACGATAACGGCGTTCTGGTCGGTGTCCGTGAGCTTTATTTCCGCCTGAACAGGCGTTGTAACGCGCGCGTAGAACGGCGCGATTGTTTTTTGCATCAGGTAATACTTTCCGAGATACAGCTTTTTGCTGGCTCCCGCGCCGGCCTTGTCGCACTTTATTTCATCGACCTTCTGGTCCTTGCTGTAGCGCAGGGTTCCGTCGAGGGTAATTATGTCCTCCGCTGCGTAAACATCGTAGATCACTTCGGGGATCTGAACTTTGGTGTCTGTGTCAACGGTGCGCACATAGATATGGTTCTTGCTCGGCGAGAACGGTATCTTAACCAGATACGGCTCGGGCCAGTCGAGCGGTTCGGTAACTTCAAAATCAAAGTTTTTCGCGGCGCCGTAGCCCTGCGGAGGCACAAGATTGTGCAGAGAGTACCAGCCCCGCGTGATTTTTTCGGGCAGGTAGAATGTGCCGTTCTGAGTTGTTTTGTACTGCTTGTATTCAACCTTTTCAGGGTAGTAGGTGTGGAGAGTCTGCAAGCCGCCCGCGCCGTTTTTATCCGCGTAAAGCTCAAACAGGGTTCCGTCTTTTTTGATTACGTTGCCCGTTTCCTCGTCAACAACGGTGACAAACACAGCGGTTTTGTCGTGGCCGTCGTCCGGATTTATCTTTACCGGGTTCTCGGTGCCCGGGTCGTCTTCGCCTCCTCCGCCTCCGCCGCCGTCGTCATAGTCGTGGGGCGGGTCGGTGTAGATTCCGTCATAATTGTGGTCATTGTGTTCGGTGCTGTTTTCGTAGGTATCGCCGAGATCGTCGATGCCGTATCCGATGTAATCGCTTTTTTTGTTGTCGGCTTTTTCTTTTTCTACCTGTGTGAGGTAAAGGAGAAGAAGCATAAGCACCAGCATTATTACAAGCAGGACGCCCGCCATTATATCGGTGGCGGATTTCCAGTAGGATTCTTCGCTTACATTACGTTTGTTTCTTTTCTTCACACTATCCCTCCTTTTAATGGTATCAGGGTGGGAGTTATGCCTGTTATTCCTCGGACTGAGCCGCGCCGTACTTCATAAGCTTTTCGTATTCCTCGCGTGTCATATCGGGATAGAGATGTGAACCGCGGCCGATCAGGCAGCCGTACTTTTTGACATCGGCGAGAGTTTTTGCCGAGGTGATTCCCTCGCAGGTGAGGGTGAGTCTTGCTTTTGACGCCTGGGTGAAAATACTTTCGATGTCGTTGGCGTTGACGCTCGAGTTGAGATCGAGGCAGATTTCGTCGGC
>ONIJ01000097.1 GCA_900317875.1 uncultured Eubacteriales bacterium | reverse complement strand
TCACTGTAATTTCTTGAGAATACTTTCTCAAAGTCATTACGGGTTTCTTTCTTTTCGTTGTTTAATTTTCAAGGTCCTTTGGCGCTGTTTTGAACAGCTTTAAGCGCTTTTTCAGCGGCGCCGTTCTTAACAGTGCAGGACTTATTATATAGCAAAATCGTCCTGTTGTCAAGAGATTTTTTTCATTTTTTTGAAAAAAATTCAAATTACAATTTTAGCGCAGTGCTGCGCAATTTAAGCGAAACGATTTAGTTCCGCGCTATAATAGTAATCTATTGTTTTCAGCTTCTCCTCTATCTGCTTTCTGTCCTCGTTTAAGTCGTCACACAGTTCGTCGAGCGAAGCGTATTCATCCCTGAGCTTTGTGTTGATGTAGCTGAGCAGGATCATAGGATCATTTGGCAGCATTTTATTCTCCTTTGTAGTTATCCAGAAAGTGATGTTTTTCGCCCTTGGTTTTAAATGCTATAACCGCATCAAGAGCGACGTTGTGCATACTATTGAAAATATTCGCCTCAACGGACGGATTGTTTTTTTTAAGCTCCTGAATCAGGCGCTTTGTTTCCTTTCGCTTTGAGGCAGATTCCCTGTCGCCGCTTTCGGTTTCGAGCAGCTCGGTAAATCGGCAGGCACAACGAAGAAACTTCAGATTAAAGGCGTCGCGCCACGCGATGATATCCTCCTCGCGGATGTAATACATCGGACGGATGAGCTCCATCCCGTTAAAGTTGGTGCTGTGGAGCTTTGGCATCATCGTCTGGATTTGTCCGCCCCAGAGCATACTCATCAGGTTTGTTTCGATTACATCGTCAAAGTGGTGACCGAGCGCAATCTTATTGCAGCCAAGCTCCTGAGCCTTTTTGTAAAGGTGGCCGCGTCTCATTCGTGCGCAGAGATAGCAGGGCGATTTTTCAACATTAACGACAGAATTGAAAATATCGCTCTCAAAAATCTTTATCGGCACTCCGAGCAGCTCGGCATTGTCCTCAATGCGTCGGCGGTTCTCGTGGTTGTAGCCCGGATCCATTGCCATAAATTCCAGCTCAAACGGGAATTTATTGTGGCGCTTTAGCTCCTGAAACAGCTTTGCCATCAGCATTGAGTCCTTGCCGCCCGAAATGCAAACGGCGATTTTATCGTTGGGCTCTACCATTTCAAAGTCCGAGATCGCCTTTGTGAAGCGGTGGAACAGCTTCTCCTTGAAGCACCTGCGGCGCGTGAGAGCTGTCTCGACGGCAATGGCGGTTTCTGATTTTTCAAAAATTTCTTTCATTCATTTATCCTCATAATAAGCAAAGGGCTTATCATAAGACAAGCCCTTATTTTCATTTATCGGAATGTCGGAGGAACACTGTCGTTATGGTCGTAGAGATCGGCATCGTAACTCATTGCCGCTGTATTACCATCGAAGTTGCTTTTCACATTTACGTGCAGATGATCTCCGAGGAGCTCCAAAGTTCCCGAACCTGTATTTAAAAACGAATCCTTATAGGTAAAGTCGACCTTACCGTTGACAATCGTTCCTTCAATAGTGTCGGAGATCACCAGATGAGCCGCTCTGGAAGTTGAAAAACTGACATTGAATTTGATTTTGTCGCCTTCGACAGATCCGATCACAGCGCTGTAGCCTGCGCTGTTGCCCAAATCCTTATACCAAGTGCCGATATACCCTGAATAGTCTGAGTCCGCATAAGATGCAGAAGGCTCGACGGCCTCGGAAACGGGCGCAAGCTTTTGAGCTTCGCCGCTGCAGTCCATCAGGTAACCGTCGGAAACAAACGGAGAGAGATATTCCCCGGCAAAGCCTTTCTCAGGCTCATACGAAACCAGCTCGCCGTTCTCGACCTTGTACAGACTCTTGATTGTTACATTCGACTTTTTACTGGAGTAGGTAAAGAGATACATATCGTCCGGATTTTTGTAATCGGTAAAGGTTCCGACTTGCTCCTTAGCGCCTGCACTGAGAAGCTCCTTTGATTTGCTGTTGGAAATATCAAACAAATAATATGTATTGTCTCCTGTGGTTTGGCAGATGATCGCCTGATTTGACGAAAGCGATACCGCAGACATATACGCGTTTTCCGGAAGCTCCGCCAGCTTGTTCAGCTTGCCTTTTTCAAGCGTATAAAGATAATGATCCTTTAATTTTACATCTTTTTTATTTGTTTCAAAGCTATAGGTCTCAAAAAACGGAGAATTGATCCCCTTCATATAAGAGAAGCTCTTGATCACGCAGTTATCCAGCGCCTTCGTCCATTCCTCTGTGTCGAAATTGAAGGTGTAGGCGGTTATATTTTCTGAACTGCTTATCGAGTGGTAGTGATTGGAACAGTACATCACATTGTCGGAGATAACATAATTGCCGTTTGTAAAGTATACGTTCTTAAACTCCTTAGTCTCTTTGTCGATCAGATCATACTTCCAGAAGGAGTAATCCTCGGCAGTTTCCGTTCCGATACGCACATAGAACAGACAATTGTTATACTCGTGAATAGGAATCATTTCATAATCAAGCGAGAACAGTGTTTCATCGTCTTTGCCGCTGATTGAGATCGACTTCATATCGAACTTTTTTCCGTCCTTGGCTACGTAATAAATTTTGCTTCCGTTCGAAAGAAGATGCCTGTTGTTTTGTTCCTTAACAACGGTTTTTGCATCGTCCGAAGTTTTGGTTCTGCGGCTGATCGTTTCACCATCGGTGAAAATATAGGTGTCGCCGACGATAACATATCCGTAGTTTGATACAAAATCGGAATATTCAGGTTCGGGATCGTTTTCCGTCGTAGGTGCAGCCACGCTTTCCAAATCGGATTTTTCAGATGATTCGGTTTTTGAATCGGTTTTATTATTTTCCGGTTTAGGAGTAATGATAAATGCGTCGTCGTCCTTATCATAACCGACGTCAGTATTATATGCGCCGAAAGATCCTCCGCCGTCTTTATAGAGGTCGTTTAGTTTATCGGCGATTTCGTCTTCGTTTCCGTCTCCTGAAAGCGCAATGATACTCTGAGCGGTGATCCTTCTGCCGCTTTCGTCAGACGCGGGAGTTATTGTGAGCTTTTCAAGTTTTGAGTTTTTATCGGAGCTTTTCTCGGTCTTGGCAAAGATTGAAAAGTCCTTATCAATATACTCCATAACGCCGTCCGCCTCGTTGAACTTCCAGCGGGACGGATCAAGCTTTGCGCGGGTGCCGTCAGCTGCAATTACCCGGTTAAGCTCGTCGGTAAACTGGCTGTATGAATATTTGAACAATTTTTTATGCGACGGCTCGCTCTTGAAAATCAGCAAGCAAGCCACAACGCCAAGAGCAACCAAAACACCCAGCAGTGAAAACAGAACCACATAGGGCGCCTTTGATTTCTTTTCACGTACTGCGGGAGTCGCGGGCGCTGCATTATATGAACGGAAATCTGTTCCGCAGAACGGGCAAACCGGCATATTGCCCTGAAAATCGCCGCCGCAATTCGGACATCTGGCCATATCAAAACTCCTCTCTCAAATTTTGCAATAATCAGACTGATTCTACTGTTATCTGTTCGCCGTCGGACGTCACATTGATAGCTGAAAGATCTCCGCTCTGAGATTGGATCATAGCCTCGGCGATTTTTTCCTCTACCTCGCGGCGGATCGTGTTTCTGAGGTCGCGCGCGCCGCTCTTTCCGCTGCAAGATTTCTTGGCGAGATATTCGCAAGCCTTGTCGTCAAAGGTGAATCTGATGTGCTTCTCATCGAGAGTAGGAATATACTCCTCAAGCATCAGCTTCGCGATTTTCACAAAGTCGTTCTCGGTGAGGGTGTTGAACACTATGATTTCATCGACACGGGCGATAAACTCGGGACGCAGGAAATCCTGAAGCGCCTTCATTACCTTTTCCTTGGACGCTTCGTCAGTGGACTTGCCAAAGCCGAGCGCGGAATTTTTGCCTGCCGAGCCCGCATTTGAAGTCATTACGATAACGGTGTTTTCAAAGTTAACGGCTCTTCCGTGCGCGTCGGTAACCTTGCCTTCATCGAGAATCTGCAGCAGGATGTTGAGCACATCGGGATGAGCCTTCTCGATTTCGTCAAACAGCAGCACCGAATACGGACGGCGGCGAACCTTTTCCGTCACCTGTCCCGCCTCGTCGTAACCGACATATCCCGGAGGTGAACCGATGATCTTGGAAACAGAGTGCTTCTCCATAAACTCGGACATATCGAGCCTGATTAGAGTTTCGGGAGTATCGAAAAGCTGCTGGCTGAGCACCTTGACGAGCTCGGTTTTTCCGACGCCGGTGGGTCCGACAAAGATGAAGGACGCCGGACGGCGGCGCGGAGAAATCTGGCAGCGGCTGCGCTTGATTGCGGAAGCGAGAACCTCGACTGCCTCGTCCTGTCCGATGATTTTCTTTTTCATTTCGCTTTCCAGATCGGCAAGCTTGGAAAGCTCGTTCTCGCGGATCCTCGAAGCGGGAATACCCGTCCAGAGCTCAATAACCTTTGCGATATCCTCCTCGGTGACCTTTGCCACCAGCTCGTCGTAGTTCATTGTGTCGAGCTCGCCCTTGATTTTAGCAAGGCTTGTGTTCACCTCGGCAAGAGCCTGATAGTCGATTTCTTCAGCGCCCTCAAGCTCCTCTTTGGCGGCGATAAGCGACTCGCGCTCGTCGCTGAGCTTTTCATAGCGCTCCATCTCCTTGTTGCGGAGAGCGGCACAGGCGCAGCTTTCATCAAGCAGGTCGATAGCCTTGTCGGGAAGGAATCGGTCGGTTATGTAGCGCTCCGAGAGCACTACGGTTTTGCGTACGATGTCATCGTCAACAACCACATTGTGGTGAGCTTCATAGTAATTCTTGACGCCGGCGATCACGTCGATTGTCTGGGCGATCGTGGGTTCTCCGACCTTTACAGGCTGGAAGCGGCGCTCAAGAGCGGAATCCTTTTCGATATACTTTCTGTACTCATTAAAGGTCGTTGCGCCGATAACCTGAACCTCGCCGCGCGAGAGCGCGGGCTTGAGGATATTCGCGGCGTTCATTGTTCCCTCGTTGTCGCCTGTGCCGACGAGAGAGTGAACCTCGTCGATAAAGAGAATGACGTTGCCGCTCTCCTTGACCTCGGAAACCAGACCTTTGATACGGCTCTCAAACTGTCCGCGGAACTGAGTGCCGGCTACGAGCGAGGTGAGGTCGAGAAGCTGGATTTCCTTGTTTTTGAGACGCTGCGGCACGTTGCCGTTGGCTATTCTCAGAGCCAAGCCCTCGGCGATCGCGGTTTTACCTACGCCGGGCTCGCCGATAAGACAGGGGTTGTTTTTGGTGCGGCGCGATAAAATCTGAATAACGCGCTCGATCTCCATATCTCTGCCGATAATATTGTCAATCTTTCCCTCTCTTGCCTTGCGGGTGAGATCCTCGCAATAGAGGTTGATGTGTTTTCTCTTATTTTCCTTTTTTTCTTTTTTCTGCGCGCCTTTGTCGGCGGTCTTTCCGTCGGCAGATTTTCCGCCGCCGAAGATATTATTGAAAAACGCAGGGAAAGCAGGCGCGCCGTGGCTGAAATCGTCATCCTCGCTGCCGCCGTTTTCCTGGGCGAACTGATCCATCTGCTCGGCGAGGTTATCAGCACCGAGCTGCTCCATAAGCTGCGACATATCGCCGCCCTGCATCAGGGTGTTCATCTGATCCTGAACGGTTTCCAAATCCTCGTCGGAAATGCCCATCTTGCTGATCAAATCCTCGACGGGCTTTATGCCAAGCTCCTTGGCGCAGCTGAGGCAATAGCCCACCGTAGGAGCGTCTTTTGAATTGTTATTGGTAACGAAAACAACCGCCAGTCGTTTTCCGCATCTGGTACAAAGCATAACATTCTCCTTCACTTTTTTATGATGAATAGTATAGATTAATCTTCCTGTAAAATCAAGTGAAAACACACAATCTTCACTGTGAATCCTTTTTGCTGAGTTTAACAAAAATAACGGCGTACTGGATAAGCGCCACCAGCATTACCGCGGCAACCGCGATTGTCAGCGCCATTGTGAGCCAGACAATTTCTATATTGAAAACCGCCTTTAATAAGATAATGATAAATATGGAAAAATAGAATACCAGCGTTGCGATTTTTCCGTAAATGTTCGCGGGAGGCGGAGAGATTTTCCTGATCAGCATAACAAATCCGCCCAAGAGCATCAAAAACTCCTTTGCGACAAGTACCATCATTATCGGGAACAAAGAAGGCATATAAATCAGCATACAAAAGGCGACAGAAACGAGCGTCACCTTGTCGGCAATCGGGTCCAGGATCTTTCCGAGCGACGTGACCTGATTCAGCTTTCTTGCCAGAAGGCCGTCAAAGCAGTCGCTCAGACCTGAGAGCCCTATCATTATTCCCGCGAGAATATAATTCTCTTCGAGAAAAAAATATACAAACGGAACTACCAGAATGAACCTCAAATATGTTATGAGGTTCGGCACCGTGACCAAATCCCCGGCCTTAAAGCTCCAACTATCCATTTCTACCACCCTATCCTTATTTCTGTGTCTGTCTCTTGGCGATTACCGTTGAATCAAACAGACCGCCGAAAGCCATTATGCTCACTATCATTGCGGCAGGCTCAAAAGCGCTCACGCCGCGTCTTACTCCGAGATAATCGAAGATCGCGGAAAATATTATAATTAGTATACCCGAAACTATTGAATTACTTCTTCACCGAGTCGGGAGATGAATCGCGTGAAATATTTATCTTGCGGATTTGGTTCACGCTCAGCACAAACGCCTCGGAATCGGAGCCGAGCAGCAGCCTTTTGGCGCCGGTGCCGGCGAAGCTCGAATTTCTGAGCTTGCCTGAGCTTGTGTAGGTATATATCATATTTCCGTCGAGAGTGGCAATTGTATTCTTGTAGGTTGAAAGGGAATCACATCCGTATTCGCTTTCGGCCTCAAAGTCAACGCCTCCCCCGTCGTTATAGGTTATGAGCGAGCAGTTTTTGCCGTCACCGCTTTTGGAAAGCGCGAGCGAGAAGGAGTGTGAGCTCGTGTTGAAGCAATAGTTCTGGAGCGGCTTGCCGTCGTATTCAACGGTCTTGTAATCCTTGTCGTCCACCTTGATGACATATGACTCCGTGCCTCCGATGAGCGCAACCCTCGAGTTGCTTATGTATTTGCTGTCGATTATGTAATTGCCGTCGAACTCAAAGGATTTTACAGGTTCGGACTTTTCAAAATCAAGTATATAAACCCCCGATTTGATTTCGCCGCTGTTGTTGCTTATGCCGCTGCATACACAGCCCGTTCCTGTTTTATTAATTGCCACACTGTTAATGTAATATTCCGAAAAAGAATATTTGTATATTCTGTTGTTGTTCTTGTCAAAGGCATACAGCTCGCTGAAGTAAGCGCTGTCGTCGCAGACGATGCAGTATCTTCCGTTAGGAGCGATGTCGCCCGCCAGGATACTGCCCTCGGCATTGCCGGAATAGAGCTTGCTGTCGAAGTTCTGAACCTGAAAACCTGTTTCTCCCAATCCGTAGGTGAGATAACGGTTCTCGGCCGCCTTCAGAACAGGCTTGGTGTAGCGCAGCTGCTGGTTGTTTATCTCTCTCGCCGTAGAGTTCAGAGTGATAAAGGAGGTGTCGGACGCGTAGGCGACTCTGCCCTGATTGACGGCAAAGTTGCCCGCCTCAACCTCGGAACCAACTACATTTACGGGAAAGCCTTTGCCTGCGGTGCCGAGGACCTCGTAATTCCACCAAACGGCAATGTTATCCCAAGTGAGCTTGTCCCTGTTGGCAAAGGCAAAGACTATCAGACCTACCACCAGAGCAACGACAACTCCGAGTATTATTTTTTTGACCGCCTTCGGGGAAATCTGAGTTTTTTCCTGTTCATAATCCTCGAGGGGCATATCCTCATAGCTAATAACGGTGCGCTCTTTCTTTTTCTTTCGCTCAGCGAACCGTTTTTTCAGTTTATCAAACATAGTTTCACCTTATTCATCGCCGAATTTGTAGTTCACACGATTCAAATACAATCCGCACGCCTGAGCGGTGGGACCGGCAAACTGCCTGTTCTTCTTTTCTATTATGGAAGGGATCCCGTCGTAGGGGATTTTCCCCTGAGCCATCCGAAGCAGAGTGCCCACCATAATTCTCACCATA
Source organism: uncultured Eubacteriales bacterium (assembly GCA_900317875.1). Classification (GTDB taxonomy): domain Bacteria; phylum Bacillota; class Clostridia; order Oscillospirales; family Acutalibacteraceae; genus Ruminococcoides. The sequence continues at coordinate 11,983 of ONIJ01000097.1, read as the reverse complement.
TTGTACAGAAAGCCGTCTGCCTCAACACGCATAACGACCATATCGCCGTCGCGCGTCACGGAAAAATGCATAACGTTACGCGACATATCTCCCTGCTCACGATTGTCCAGAGTGCAAAAGGAGGTGAAGTCGTGCCTGCCGACATAATCCTGAGCCGCGCTGTTGAGCCTTTCAACATCGAGCGGATAGCGGTAGTGCAGGGCATAACCCTCCAAAAAGGGATTGCGCGTGGGACTGTTCCAAATTTTATAAATATATTCCTTGCTGATACAACTGTAGCGGGCGTGGAAATCCGGACTGACCTCACGGCAGCCGAGCACCGCTACCGACAGAGGCAGCCAACGGTTAAGCGCCGCTTTCAGCCGTTCGGGCGGAATCGGGTGCGAGGTTTTTACGCTTATGCAGTACATATTGGCGTGGACGCCGCTGTCGGTTCGGCTGCAGCCCTTGATGTCGAAGCCGCCGCCGATAATCTTTTCAAGCGCCGTTTGGAAAGCCTCCTGAACCGTAAATGCATTTTGCTGGATCTGCCAGCCGTGGAAGTGACTTCCGTCATATGAAATTGTGAGCAGGAGGTTCCTTAAAGCGACCCCTTCACAAATATGTTGCATACAATTACTCCGCCTATTACCAGCGCGACAGCGATAAACGCCGCAGCGTCGCGCGCTGACATATGAATTTGCTTCATTCGGGTTCTGCCCGTTCCGCCGCGGTAGCAGCGGCATTCCATAGCGGTCGCCACGTCATAGGCGCGCCTGAACGCCGACACAAACAGCGGGATCAGAATAGGGATGAGCGCCTTTACCCTCTTGAAAATATTGCCGGATTCCATATCGGCTCCGCGCGCCTTCTGCGCCTGCATGATTTTGTCGGTTTCCTCAAGAAGCGTCGGCACAAAGCGCAGCGCCAGCGACATCATCATCGCGATTTCGTGAACCGGAAAACGAATTACCTTCAGCGGCTTCATCAGCCTTTCGATCGCGTCGGTAAGCTCGGTCGGCGAGGTCGTAAAAGTCAGGCACGAGCTCGCAAGGATCAGACAAATAATGCGAACCGTAACAAAAACAGCCCTGTTTATGCCGTTGACCGTGACCTTTAGGATCCACCACTGCCACAACGGCTCGCCTGAACCGTAGAACAGATTGAGCAGCGAGGTGAAAATGACAATGAAGATGATCACCTTGAGGCTCTTGAAATAAAACTTCGGCGATATTCTGCTGAGTACCAGAAACAGCGCGGTAAACGCGGCGGTAATGCCGAGCGACGCATAGTTAAAGGTACAGAAAATAATAACAATATATGCTATAAAAACGAGTATTTTCGCGCGCGGATCAAGTCGGTGAACCAAGCTTTTTCCCGGAAAATACTGTCCGAAGGCAACATCTCTTACCACAGCTTACCCTCCTTTTTTAAAAGCGGGAGCAGTGCGGATAACGCCTCGTCAACCGTCAGCACACCTTCGGGCACATCAAAGCCCTTTTGGCGGAGCTGCCGCATTATTTTTGTGATCTGAGGGATTTTCAACCCGAAGCTCTCGAGCTCCTCTCCGCGGCTGAACACTTCTTTTGTCGGAGCGAACATCTCGAGCCTTCCCTTGTTCATTACGATGATTTTGTCGGCAAAGCGCGCGACGTCCTCCATCGTGTGCGATACGAGCAAAACGGTGTTGTCCCTCTCCTTGTGGTAGCGGACAATCTGACTGAGCAGTACCTCGCGCCCCATCGGATCGAGTCCCGCAGTAGGCTCGTCGAGCACGAGCACCTCGGGATCCATCGCGATAACTCCGGCGATCGCGGCACGGCGCTTCTCTCCTCCCGACAAATCAAAGGGAGATTTTTGAAGCAGCTCGGGCTTAAGTCCCGTAAAGTCCGCCGCCTCGCGCACAGCCTTGTCGAGCTCATCGCCCTCCTTGCCCTGATTCTGCGGGCCGAAGGCGATGTCCTTGTATACGGTTTCCTCAAAAAGCTGGTATTCGGGGTACTGGAACACCATTCCTACTCTGAAACGGATCTGACGGATTTTCTTAGGCTGCTCCCAAATGTCCTTGCCGTCGAGCAGAACCTGTCCGTCGGTCGGGCGAATAAGGCCGTTGAGCGTCTGCATCAGCGTGCTCTTTCCCGAGCCCGTGTGACCGATAACTCCGACTAAATCGCCTTTTTCGATTTGAAGGCTGACGCCGTCCACGGCTCTCTTTTCAAAGGGAGTACCCTTGCCGTAGACGAAGCCCACGTTTTTAAGCTCAAGAACACAACTCATTTCATTGCCTCCTCAAGCACCGCCACACAGCTTTCGAGCGTGAGCGGAATTTCATTTATTTTCAGACCGCATCCACGGAGCCTGTGAACAAGCTCCGCCGACTGCGGAACGTCCAAGCGATGTTTTTTGAGCAGTTCCACCTGCGAGAAAACCTCCTCGGGAGTGCCCTGAGTGAGAATTTTTCCTCCGTCCATAACGACTACTCTGCCGGCAAGAACCGCCTCGTCCATAAAATGGGTTATCAGGACGATGGTAATGCCCTGCTCGCGGTTAAGCCTGAGCAAGGTGGAGATTACCTCTTCCCTGCCGCTCGGATCGAGCATAGCGGTTGGCTCGTCAAGCACTATGCACTGAGGACGGATCGCAAGTATCCCCGCGATAGCAACGCGCTGCTTCTGACCGCCCGAGAGCTTATAGGGAGCGTGCTCACGGTATTCATACATACCGACCGCCTTCAGAGCCTCGTCGACTCTGCGGCGGATTTCCTCTGGCTCAATGCCGAGGTTCTCCGGACCGAAAGCAACATCCTCCTCAACAATGCTCGCTACGAGCTGATTGTCGGGATTTTGAAGCACCAGACCGACCTTTTCTCTAATATCAAAGGTTTTCTCCTCGTTTGAGGTGTCGTCGCCGTCAACAAGAACCTTGCCGCTGTCGGGCAGCAGCATTGCGTTGAGGTGCTTTGCTAGCGTGGATTTTCCGCAGCCGTTGTGACCGATGACCGCGACAAACTCACCCTGCTCAATGTCAAGGCTCACGCCGTCGATCGCCTTTGGCGCGGCTGTGTTTTCCTCCTCGTACGAGAAGCATACATTCTGTATGGAAATAAAACTCATATTACTTCTCCCAGATTGCCGTGGAACCGCAGGGCAGGATCAAGCCCGTGTCGGTCACGCGCAAACCGATTTCGTCGGCGGACACTCTGCCGCCAAAGTCCTTCTGAAGCAAAACGCCGAGAAGGTATTCCATCACAGCGGGAGAAAGTCCCGTGGTGTAGGAATTTAAAATGAAGAACACAGGGTCGTCGCTGAGCACGCTCCTGCAGAGCTGAACCAGCGAATAGAGCTGTTCCTCGAGCTTCCAGACCTCTCCTCCGGGGCCTCTGCCGTAGGAAGGCGGATCCATAATTATGCCATCGTAGCGGTTGCCGCGGCGGATTTCGCGCTGCACAAATTTTACGCAGTCGTCAACGAGCCAGCGGACGGGTCGGTCGGCAATGCCGCTTGACTGGGCGTTTTCTTTCGCCCACTGAACCATACCTTTTGAGGCATCGACGTGGCAGACCGAAGCGCCCGCGCTCATACATGACAGCGTTGCGCAGCCGGTGTAGCCAAAAAGGTTTAAGATTTTGAGCTCGCGGCGTTCCTCACGGATTTTTTCCGAGGCAAAATCCCAGTTGACCGCCTGCTCGGGAAAAACGCCCGTGTGCTTGAAGCCCATAGGCTTGATGTTAAAGGTCAGACTGTCATATTGAATTGTCCAGCGGTCGGGAACCTTTTTATACTGCTCCCAATAGCCTCCGCCCTTATTGGAGCGGTGGTACCTCGCGTGCGCGTCGCGCCAAAGGGGATTTTTTCTCTCGGTTGACCAGATTATCTGAGGATCGGGACGGATGAGAATGATGTTTCCCCAGCGTTCAAGGCGCTCGCCGTCGGAGGCGTCAATTAATTCATAATCCTTCCAGTTTTGTGATAAACGCATTGAGCAATCTTTCCTTATATAATAATTACTTGTTGTCGAGTAAGTTGGGCTGGGTGACCGCTCCGAGCACGGCTCCCTTAGGGAAGTCGTAGCCGAGATGCCGGCAGCCCTCGGCGGTAATGCACCTGCCGCGCGGAGTTCTGCTCAAAAAGCCGATTTGAAGCAGATACGGCTCGTAGACGTCCTCGATCGTGACCGCCTCTTCGCCGATCGCGGCGGCAAGGGTTTCGAGTCCGACAGGGCCTCCGTTGTAAAACTTAACGATTGCCTCGAGCATTCGCCTGTCGTTGTTGTCGAGTCCGAGCTCGTCGATTTCAAGCCGGTCGAGAGATGTCTGAGCGGTTTCCAGCGTGATAACTCCGTCGCTCATTACCTGAGCGAAATCGCGCACACGCTTTAACATTCTGTTTGCGATTCGCGGAGTGCCGCGTGAACGCGAGGCGATTTCAATCGCGCCCTCGTAGTCGATATCGATCCCGAGGATGCCGGCGCTGCGGACAACGATCTTCGCAAGCTCCTCGGGCGTGTAGAGTTCAAGCCTGAGGATCACTCCAAAGCGGTCGCGCAAAGGTGCAGTTAACTGCCCCGCTCTGGTGGTGGCGCCCACAAGAGTAAAGCGAGGAAGCGGCAGATGATAGGAGGCCGCAGCCTGTCCTTTGCCCGTGATTATGTCGATCGCGAAATCCTCCATCGAGGGATAGAGCACCTCCTCGACGGCGCGGCTCATCCGGTGGATCTCGTCGATAAACAGCACGTCGCCCTCGTTGAGGTTGGTGAGAATCGCCGCCAAATCGCCCGGCTTTTCAATTGCGGGTCCGGATGTGATACGGATGTTAACGCCCAGCTCATTTGCAATGATGCCCGAGAGGGTGGTCTTTCCGAGTCCGGGAGGGCCGTACAGCAGCACGTGATCCAGCGTTTCGTTACGGATTTTCGCCGCCTCGATATAGACGCGCAGGTTCTCCTTTACCTTCTCCTGACCGATGTATTCGTCAAGGTTCTTAGGTCGCAGAGGGTTATCGCCCTCTGCGGCGTCCTCGGGGATTTCGGCAGGATCCATCATTCTGTTTTCAAAATCAAATTCATCTGAAAATTGCATATTAGCCATTTTACTGTCGTCCCATCTGCTTTAATGTCTGAGCAATAAGTTGTTCCACGGGCAGACTGCTGTCGAGAGTCGCAAGTACAGGGCTCACGTCCGAAGGAGTGTAGCCGAGGACGCCGAGCGCCTCGAGCGCCTTCGGGATGTTCCCCGATGCGGCAGAAGCAGCGCTTGCACTGACATTTGAAAAACCGCTGTCGGCAGCCGACTTCGCGAGCTTGTCCTTGAGCTCGAGCACAATTCGCTGGGCAATTTTTTTGCCCACCCCCTGGGCGCGGGTAATAGTCTTTATGTCATCGGTGGCGATAGCCATTGCCACCTGCTCGGGAGAAAGCTCCGAGAGCACCGAAAGTCCCGCCTTGGGACCTACGCCGCTGACGCTTATCAGCGTTTTGAATGTTTCAAGCTCGGTTTTTGTGGCAAAGCCGAAAAGCTCCATTGCGTCCTCGCGGACGTTGAGGTAGGTAAATAACGTGACCTCACTGCCCGGTTTGAGCGATTTGAGCGTATTAAAGGTGGTTTGGCAGTTAAAGCCGACGCCTCCGCACTCCACAACCGCGCTTGAGGTCGTTGTGTGTATAAGTTTTCCTCTTACGGAATAAAGCATAGTTACCTCTTAAAGTTTATTTATTATTCTTCGTAAATCCGAGCCCGCCGACTGCGCGTGACAAATCGCGATCGCCAAAGCGTCGGCTGTATCGTCGGGCTTCGGCACCTCGGGAAGATGAAGCAGCCTGCGCGTCATCTCCATAACCTGCGGCTTTTTCGCCTTGCCGTAACCGGTCACGGCGGTCTTCACCTGCAGCGGCGTGTATTCGAATACGGGTATTTTTAATTTTTGCGCCGCAAGAAGCGTTACGCCTCTCGCCTGTGCCACTTTGATGGCTGTAGTTTTGTTGGTTTGGAAGTAGAGCTTTTCAATTGATACCGCGTCGGGACGGCAGCGCTTCAGGATTGAATAGAGCTCGTCATATATGTATTCGAGGCGCTCGTTGAAATCGGTGTGCGCCTGTGTTTCGACAGAGCCGAAGCCCAAAGACTTGTAATTATTCGCCTGAAACATAACCGCGCCCCAGCCGACAATCGCGTAACCCGGGTCAATTCCAAACACGACCAAAACAATTCCTCCGTCAAAATGGCATAATGATACATTCTAAAATATTATAACACAAACACATCCGTTTATCAAGTGTGACTTTGACGAGTTGCGACATATTATGACCGCGGCGCCGCCGTGAGCTCAACGGTGCTGCCTTCGTAGGTCAAATCGAGCCTATCCCCGCGCGGGACGTAGCTAAAGGAGTAGCACTGCATTAATTCATCGTCAAAAATGATGAAGCTCTCGCCGTCGGCGAGCGTCCTTCCCTTTATCACCGCGCTGTCCCCGCAGTTTTTTAATTCAAGGCTCGCGAAGTCCCCGTCGAAGGATAGTTTCAGCTCTCCTCCTCCCTCGAGCTCCGCCGTCCAGTCATAGCGCTTAAGCTCAAAGGTTTCGCCCTTATCGCCGCTGTCGCAGCCGCAGAACAAGAACGCCAAAGGCAAAATCAGCAACAAAACAATTTTCTTCATTTTTCTCCCCGCGGTTTAGTTATAATGTAATAAGGCGCCGCGTTCTGCGCGCCGGAATATTGAACCAATCAAAACATATTATTCAAAAAAGCTCTGTTTTATTCATTTACAGTTTTGTTATAATTCTTGATTAGCAAAATAAATTCTGATATAGTATTTTTGGATTGGTATATTTTACAGAACGGAGTGAGTTGTTTGCAACGCGAAATAACAAGCGCCTGCAACGTCTTTGAGGAAAACGGCGAGGTTATGCAGGCCGGCTGGGCGAGAAGGCCGGTGTTTATTTATAACGAACCGCAGAGCAAGTCAAGCGGCAAGCACTGCGAGCGCGACTGCTATTTTGTGAATAACGGCGAGGTTTCTCTGTATCTTTCCGTGGAAAACCTGGGGCTGGAGTTTGCAATCAAAATCGCCGTTGCCGATCTCAGACGCGGCGGCGTGATAAGCGACTTTATGGTAAAAAAGCTCAACCTCATCAAAAACGAGCTTCCCGAAGCCGGAGACAAAGGAGAATTTCTGTACTCCGACAAGCGCGTTCAGCTCCAGCTGACAAATACACCTCAGGGCAGATTTTTAAAATGCGACTTCATTGACTTTTCGGGAATCAAGAACCTGTATTTCAGCATCGTTCTCAAAAAACTAAAGGGAGAAAGCCTCAACGAGCTTGCTCCCTTTGAACGCAACCGCAAGTATTTTTATCTCAAACGCTTTGTTCCCAAGTTTTCGGCGTCGGGCGTTATCAGGATAGGCGGGATGGAATATTCTTTAAACGAAAATACAGCCCGCGCCTACTTTGACTGGACGCGTTTTTTCAAGCCGCGCCACCACAATTATCAGCGCCTCAGCGCCGACTGTCTGATTGAAGGAAGACGTGTTTCACTCTGTCTTGCCAGCCGTGTCGGAGACAACCGCTACGGCAACGAGAATTCCTTTTTCATCGACGGAAAGATGTTCAAGCTGTCGACGATAACGGTTAAAAACACCAAAAACCGGATCGATCGCCCATTCTATTTTAAGGGCGGCACCTCGGCAGTCGACATCACCTTTAAGCCGTTTACAGTAGGCGGCGACGCGATGATGGCTCATATGGACAAAACGTCGGTTGTTTTCGGAAGGCTGTACGGCACAATCAATAATGTCAACCTCGAAGAACCTCTTGTACTGGATAACGCGCAGGCACATTTGATTTTTTCCGAGTTTTGACTTGCAAATTCCATCGGAATATGTTATAATACCGTAAAACATACTTATTTGGTGGGATTACTATGAAAATTTCAACGAAAGGGCGGTACGCCCTGCGCTTTCTGCTTGATTTGGCAGAGCACAAAAGCGACGGCTTCATTGCCCTGAGAGATGTCGCCGAGCGTCAGAAGATTTCCAAAAAATACCTTGAGCAGATTATTCCTATTCTCAACAGGTCTGACGTACTCAACGCGAACCGCGGGTATCAGGGCGGCTACCGTCTGGCAAAGGAGCCCGACAAATACACCGTCGGCGATATTCTGCGGCTGACCGAGGGAAGCATCGCTCCCGTTTCGTGCCTTGATTATGAACCTATCCAGTGCGAGCGCTGCGATGACTGCATTACCCTGCCTGTATGGAAGGGACTTAACAAAGTGATTTGCGATTATCTTGACAACATCACTCTGCAGGATATACTCGACAACAGCGCCGAGATGATTGCAAACGACTATGTGATATGATCAGCGGCGCAATTCCTGAATACGCAAAAACGGAGCAGTTTCAAAATGAACTGCTCCGCATTTTATTTCTCCGATTTTTTATCTTTTTCCGCATTTTTGTCCGCTTCCGCAGATTCTTCATTTGAAAGTCTCAGTACCATCGCAGCCGAAGCCAGGAAAACAAGTATTATATAAAGCAAGATGGCAACGATTGTTCCAAGCGAAGGATAGCGGTTCGAAACAAGAAGCACCAGATACACGCCCGCAAAACAGCAGAGCAATGAAACAATGTTTTTGATATTTCTCTCCTTGTCCAACGCGCAGAATAAAAATCCGACCATCGGTACGATCAGAACCAAAAGGCACATCAGACCGAAAACGGTGTACTCTCCGCCTATCAGATAGAATGCCAAACCGAGCGGCGAAGCGGTTTCAAACTGTTTACCGTAACCGACGCCCTGCGCAAACGGCAGCGTACAGGCAACCATTTGAAAAAAGAAAAACACGCACATAGCGATTCTAAGCTTTTTTCTTCTGTTGATATCAGGTTTTCTTTCCATAATTATCCCTCAATTTTTAGTAGTAAAAACATTGTACCACAAAAAAACAGTTTGCACAATAGAAAATTTTGTGTTATACTCTATTACCGTGGACTTGCAACCCCTAAAAAGCCTGACGCAAAGCTCTCATATAAGACGAGCGCGGCTTTATCGCATCAAAATCCAAAACCACGCGAAAGGAAATTTAAAAATGAGTTTTATTAATGAATCCGTTGTATACAATATATATCCCCTCGGATACTGCGGCGCGCCCAAGGAAAATGATCACATTCAGTCATACCGTCTTGACAAGGTTCTCGACAGCATCGATCATTTCAAAAAGCTCGGCGTTAACGTTATGCTTTTCAATCCTGTATTTGAAAGCTCCCGCCACGGCTATGACACGATCGACTACCGCAAGGTGGACTGCCGCCTCGGCGACAACGCTTCCTTCAAAAAAATCTGCGACACTCTGCGCGAAAACGGAATCCGCGTAATGCTCGACGGCGTTTTCAATCACGTCGGAAGAGAATTTTTCGCGTTTAAGGACGTTCAGGAAAAAAAGTGGGACTCGCCCTACTGCGGCTGGTTCCAGAATCTCAACTTCGGCGGAAGCAGTCCTCTGGGCGATCCGTTCTGGTATGAGGGCTGGGCAGGTCATTACGACCTCGTAAAGCTGAATCTGCAGAACCCGGAGGTTGTAAATTATCTGCTTGACGCGGTAAACTTCTGGATAGACGAGTTCGGAATTGACGGCCTGCGCATTGACGCGGCGGACGTTATCGACTGCGAGTTCTTTAAGAAGCTGCGTCACGCCTGCAAAAGCAAAAAGCCCGACTTCTGGCTCTACGGCGAGATGGTCGGCGGTGACTACAACCGCCTCGCAGGCGGCGAGATGCTCGACTCGGTGACAAACTACGAGTGCTACAAGGGCATTTACTCAAGCCACAACGACCACAATTACTTTGAAATCGCTCATTCGCTGAATAGACAGTTCGCAAACGGCGGCATATATCAGAATCTCTACACCTTCAACTTTGTAGACAACCACGATGTTAACAGAATAGCAAGCGAGCTCCGCGACAAGAACCATCTTTATAACGTCTACACCATGCTTTACACAATGCCCGGTGTGCCGTCGATTTATTACGGCAGCGAATATGCTGTTGAGGGCAAGCGCACCTGGGAGAGCGACTATGATCTTCGTCCCTGCCTTGATTTGAACAACGTTCCCAATGCGAACACTCAGCTCTGCGAGCACATCTCAAAACTGGGCAAGGTAAGACTCGCGCTCGAAGGTCTGAAATACGGCAAATTTGAAAATGTAAATATCCAGAACGAAAAGCTGGTTTATAAGCGCTTTACCGATAATCAAACGGTGTTTGTGATGTTCAACCTTACCGACCGCGGCGAGAACCTCGGCTTTGATTCGCGCTGCAATGCTAAGCTCACCGACGTGCTCAACGGCAATGAGGTATTTGACTGCAACGGCTGGTGCGAAATATATATGCCTCCCTACTCTACAAGGATCCTGGTTGTAAACGACGGCAGCTTTAAGGTGGATTTGGGTGCTGAGCTTGTTACTGCTCCTGTCGATAATTCTGTTGTAGAAATAAAAGCCGAAACACCCGAGGAAGTCACTCTCGGCAAGTACCGTCACTTCAAGGGCAACGAGTACGAGGTGATCGGCTTTGCAAAGCACAGCGAAACCGAGGAAAAACTTGTTCTCTACAGAAGCCTGAATAACCCGGACGAGGTCTGGGCAAGACCATATGATATGTTCTGTGAAACGATCTTCCGCGACGGCAGACAGATCAAACGTTTTGAAAAAATCTGATATTTAACAGTCAAACCTCCCCCGGAGAGATCCGAGGGAGGTTTTTTATGCCAATGTCAAGACATCAGTTGTTTATTAAACATTACCAGCTTCCAACCTGAAGCGCGTTATTTGCGCTGCTTCCTGTGAGATACCAGCCTGTCTTGGTCTGATCAAACGGAATATCGACCGTCTGCTGACCTGAGTTGTTGGTGAAAATGAGATATTTAGCGCTTGTGGGTACTTCAACACTGAAATTGTGCTTGCCGTATCCGTTGTCGCCTATGTCGGTCATTTCCGTGCCCGGCCATTCACCAAGATACTTTACTTCATCATCATCCCAGGCATAGCAGTAAACTTTGCTCCAGCTGTTGTTATTTGTGAACAGAACTGTCTTTGTTTCACTGGGAACGGGCTCGTCAGTCGGCCAGTAGCCAACTTCGTACTTGCCTTCCGCGTTAGTGTTGCCGGTGAGATACCAGCCGTCGATAGCGCTGTTGAAGGGAACATCAACCGTCTGCTGTCCGCCCTGATCGGAATCCTTGCCGTTGTTGAAGATAATGAACTGAGCGTTTGTGGGAACAGCGTACTGATAGTTAACGCCGCCGTAGCCGTTGTCGCCCTTGAGTTCCATCATTGAGCCGGGCCAAGCAGCCTGCTCACCGCCGGGAGTGTAAACATAAACGTAAACGTCGTCCCAGTTATTGGTGTTGGTGAACTCGATTGTCTTGGTTTCTGTGATTTCACCGCCGCCTGTTCCGTCGGTGCTGAGTGTGAAGGTTCCGTCGCCGTTGTTGGTAAGCGTGAAGGTAACGGTGCCTGCGGGAGCGATGAGCTTATCGGACTTCTCACCGGTGATATCGGTGCTGTAAAGAGTAGCCGATGTTGCGTCCTCGCCTGCGAAGCCGTTAGTCATAAAGGCGTTGCCAGCTGCGTCGCGGATGAAAGCATAGCTTGTTTCGTTGAAGGTCATTGTGACCTTGCCGCCGCTGAACGGATGATCGGTTCCCCAGTAATCTACGCCGTCGAAGAAACCGACAAGGTAATAGCCGTCAGCGGAGCCGCCACCGCCGCTTGTACCGCCCTCAGACCAAGAGCCGACTTCGTAGTGACCGTTGCTGTCCTTAGTGTCGAGAGGATACCAGCCTGTTGCGTTTCCGTCATAAGGAACGTCTACTGTCTGATCGCTGCCGTTGTTGAATACCATACCCTCAACGTCGGTAGAAATATTGAAGGAGTACTGAGGCTCGCCGAAGGTATTTGTGCCTGCGGGAGTCATCTCAACGCCGGGCCACTCGGTGTCGCCCTGTGAGCTGCC
>ONIJ01000128.1 GCA_900317875.1 uncultured Eubacteriales bacterium | reverse complement strand
GGTGTTTATGTAGTTGACACCCGCAACCTCTCAACAGGTTCGGGACTCGTTGTGCTCCACGGAGCGGAGCTCGCTCAGCAGGGAAAATCTGCCGCCGAGATCAAGGCGGAGTGCGAGGCGATGGTCGACAAGGTCGAGGCGAGCTTCGTCGTAGACAGCATCGACTATCTCAGAAAGGGCGGACGCTGCTCCTCGGTTGCGGCGCTCGGAGCCAATCTTCTCAAGCTCAAGCCCCTGATCGAGGTGATCGACGGCAAGATGAAAGCCGGCAAGAAATACCGCGGCAGCATCGATAAGGTTATTATCAACTATGTTATCGACAAGCTGAAGGACAGAGATGACATCGACAAGCACCGCATATTCATCACACATACAAAATGCAATCCCGTGACCGTTCAGCAGGTGCGCGGCAAGATCAACCAGCTATATCCGGGCTTTGAGGAAATCCTCGAAACCACCGCCGGCTGCACGGTAACGAGTCACTGCGGACCGGGAACGCTTGGGATTTTATTCGTAAGAAAATAACTGCGGGGAAGAGCTATGGCTGATAATACTCAAAAGAAACTCAGAAATCAGATGATGTATCAGGTGTTTGTCCGCAATTTCAGCGCCGAAGGCACCTTCAAAAAGGTTGAGGAACAGCTTGAACGCATAAAAGCTCTCGGAACCGACGTCATCTGGCTGATGCCGATCCACCCGATCGGAAAGGATAAGCGCAAGGGCAGCCTGGGCTCGCCTTACGCGATAAGCGACTACCGCGCGGTAAATCCCGAATTCGGTACGCTCGACGATTTCAAATCGCTCGTTAACTCAATTCACAAGCGCGGTATGAAGTGCATCATAGATGTGGTTTACAACCACACCTCGCCGGATTCCGTGCTGAGCAGGGAGCATCCCGAGTGGTTCTATCACAAAAACGACGGTTCCTTCGGCAACAGGGTAGGGGACTGGACGGATATTATCGACTTGGATTATTCCAATAAAGAATTATGGCGCTATCAGATCGACACTCTTAAAATGTGGGCTGAAATTGTTGACGGTTTCCGATGCGACGTTGCTCCGCTGATTCCGATCGAATTCTGGGAGGAGGCGCGCCGCGAGGTAGCCGAGGTACGTACAGACGCAATTTGGCTCAGCGAGTCGGTTGAACCCGATTTCATTGTATATATGCGTTCGCAGGGCTTGACGGCGCTGTCAGATTCCGAAATATACCGCGCCTTTGACATCTCCTATGAATACGATTGCTACGGCGCTTTCAGAAATTACATTTACGGCAGCGGCAGCCTTAAGGAGTACGCCGACGCCGTGAACCGTCAGGAATACACATTTCCCGACAATTACGTCAAGCTGCGCTTTCTCGAAAACCACGACCAAAGCCGCGCCCGTTTTCTGATTCCCGATGAAGCCGCGCTGAAAAGCTGGACGGCGTTTATGTTCTTCCAAAAGGGAATGGCGCTTGTATACAACGGTCAGGAGTGCGCGGCGGCTCATTATCCGACGCTCTTTGACAAGGACGGCGTGGATTGGGACGATCCCGAAAACATCGACCTCAGCGGTTTTATTTCAAAGCTCGCGCAGATAAAAAAAGACACTGTCTTTACCGACAGCGTCTACAGTGTCAGGGCGATCGGGAACGATATTCTCACCGCCTGCCATCAAAAGGACGGCGAAAAAGCGGTGGGAGTGTTCCCGCTGAAAGGACAGACCTCCTTTGTACCCGCCGACCTGCCGGACGGAATATACACCAATCTTATCGACGACAGCAAGGTCGAGGTGTTCCGGGACGGAGTGATGTGCTGCGGAAAACCGATGATAATCAAATAACGTATAAAAAGGGACGGGCATTTCGCTCGTCCCTGTTTTGCCTGTATAATAGATTTTGTTGAAAAGCACACCCGATGCAGCATTGTGTTGCAGGTGGAGCAGGTGATTATGTTAATTTCTATAGCATTCTCTTTTTAAGTGTTTAATGTTTTTACTTGCTCCGCTTGCATCAGGCGTGTAGCAGTTGTAGCAAGTAATATTATTAATTTCTATATCATTCTCTTTTTAAGGTTTTATTATATTTACCTGCTACATCTGCTACAAATAGGTCGCAGAACATTTCCCGCGAAACGCCAAACGTTTCCGTTAAAACAAACGTATGGTACGCGAACTAAAATTCCCAGTTGTGCCAGACGTTCTGGATGTCGTCGTTATCCTCGAACATATCGAGCATTTTCTGCATCTTGACAGCGGTTTCCTCGTCGTCGAGCTTGGTGTAAGTAGAGGGCACCATTTCAAGCTCAGCGGAAGCAAATTCATAGCCGAGCTTTTCGAGCTCATCTCTCACCGCGCTGAAATCCTCGGGTTCGGTGTAGATGGTGAAGATGTCCTCGTCGGCTTCAAAGTCGGAGGCGCCGCATTCGAGAGCGTCGCTCATAACGGTATCCTCGTCCTTTTCGAGCTCCTCGCGCTCAATAACGATTACGCCCTTCTGAGAGAACATAAAGCTTACACAGCCCTGTGTGCCCATATTTCCGCCGAACTTGTCGAAGTAATGTCTGACCTCACCCGCGGTGCGGTTTCGGTTGTCGGTGAGCGCCTCAACGATCACCGCTACGCCGCTGGGACCGTAGCCCTCATAGGTGACTGCCTCGTAGTTTGTGGCGTCGTTGTCGTTCGCGGCTTTTTTGATAATGCGTTCGATGTTGTCATTGGGAACGTTTGCCGCCTTAGCCTTGGCGATAGTATCCTTGAGCTTGGAGTTTACCGAAGGATCAGCGCTGCCGCCTGTCTTAATCGCGACGATCAGCTCTCTGCCGATTTTTGTAAAAACCTTTGCGCGTGCAGCGTCGTTTTTGCCTTTTTTCTGCTTGATTGTGCTCCATTTATTATGTCCTGACATATGATCATTCCTTTTCTGTTATTCTTTTGTCAACGTAATGGCGCTGTTGCCGTTAATGAGCTGTAAAGTATCGCCCGAAACGATATACTTCTCAAAACCGTTTTGGAGTTCCATACCGTAACCGGAAACCGTGAACACCAGTTTGCCGTTCTTAACGCTGTAAATGCCCTTTGCAGTAAAGTTGGTATTTTTGCCTTCTGAGCTTTTCTTTGTGGTGATGCAAATAGTTCCGTCCGAATTGAACTCGATGGTATCTTTTACGGTTTCATTCTTACTTGTCCATTTTCCGATCAAATCATCGTCGGCTTCAAACTCATCTTCGCGTTCCGGAAGGACAAGGGAATAGGACTTTTTCCTGTCAAGCTCATAGCTCAGCGACTTATCATAGATACTGGTGAGCTTGAGTGTTTTCTCGGAAAACGCGCTGCCGCTTTCTTCAAAGAAGAATTTTCCGTCAAAATCAGATCCCGTATTCTCAATGTAAACATAAACCTTTCCGGCTTTGTCCTTCAAGAGATCGCTCTTTGGATCCTTTTCAATATATTGATAGGAATACTTTCCGGTGTATGCAAAAGATCCTTCCATATACTTTACCGTTCCGTCGGGTTCAAATTTCAGGAACTGGTCGATCTGTGAGGCTTCGTCAGATGTGGCATATGGGTTCTCGGCGGCGTAATGCCAGGTTGTGGAAGCCTTGTTGCCCAAAACGTCGAGGTCGGTAACTCCGTTCGTAAAGAAAAGTCTGCACATAATCGCAGCCAAAATAAATAATACGACGATCGCGGCGCTGATAAGAATGGTGCGCTGCAGCACAAAACTTTTTTTGGGGGCGTTTTCCTCTCCGAATGTATTTTCCGTATCAATGTCGGTTCCTAATGAGTATTCTTCAACCTCAGTTGCAAGTTTTTCATTGTTTTCGTCCAACTGTGATACCTCCTTATTTTAATTTCAATCTATATCATACTATATTTCGTTCAAGAAATCAAGAAATATTTTCTGCACGCAAAACTCACTGAAATGTGTTTTATAAAAATAAAAGTTACAGTTTTGTAATAACTCCATTGCCAAATCACTGCCTCAGTGTTATAATATATTGATAAATAAAATCAAGCATAAAAATTTGTGAAAGGAAGACAGTTATGGTTCATTCAATGACAGGCTTCGGCAGATGTGAAACCGAGCTTAACGGGCGCGCGGTAACCGTTGAAATCAAGAGCGTAAACCACCGTTATTTTGAATTTTCGTGCAGAGTTACACGCGGCTACAGCTTTCTTGAAGATAAGCTGAAAACCTTTGTGAATTCAAAGGTGTCCAGAGGAAAAATTGATATGTTCGTGTCGGTCGGAACTCCCGACGACGTTCCCTGCGAGGTCGCCGTAAACCACAGTCTGGTTTCAGGCTACCTCAATGCGATGAAGGAGATCTCCGACGCCTATAATATCGAAAACGACGCAACCGTTGTGGCTGTTTCGCGTTTTCCCGATGTTCTGACCGTTAACAAGGCTCCCGTAGACGAGGAGCAGGTGACAGCCGACGTTCTCGCTGCAGCAGATATTGCGCTGCAGTCCTTCCTTGCGATGCGCGAGACCGAGGGTGAAAAGATGAAGGCGGATATTCTCGGCAGAGCGGAGCACATCCTCTCAATTGTCGATGAAATCGAAAAGCGCTCGCCTCAGACAGTCAGGGAGTACGAGGAGCGCCTTCTCGAACGCATCCGCGCCACGCTTGAAAACCTCAGCGTTGAGGTCGACGAGCAGCGCGTACTCACCGAGGTAGCGGTGTTTGCCGACAAGGTCGCCGTGGCGGAGGAAACCGTAAGACTCCGCAGTCACTTTGACCAGCTCTCAAAATTTATGGAGCTCGACGGTCCCGTCGGAAGGAAGATCGACTTCATCATCCAGGAGATGAACCGCGAGGCGAACACGATCGGCTCAAAGGTACAGGATGCTCAGCTCGCGCATATGGTTGTCGAAATCAAGGGCGAAATCGAGAAGATCCGCGAGCAGATTCAGAACATTGAGTGATTCAGTGAGGTTTTTATGAAACTAATGAATATAGGCTTCGGCAACCTCGTAGGCAGCGATAAGCTGGTGGCGGTTGTCGCGCCCGATTCGGCGCCGGTGAAGCGCATAGTACAGGAGGCAAAATCGAAGGGGCTTCTTATTGACGCGACCTGCGGCAGAAAGTGCAAATCTGTTTTGATTTGCGAAAGCAATCACGTCGTCCTTTCGGCGGTATCCTGCGAAACGCTTCAGAACCGTGCCGAGGAAAGTGAGGAAAAAGATGACTGAAAGAGGAAATTTAGTGCTTTATTCGGGCTGCTCCGGCGTTGGCAAGGGCACGATCATGAAGCTGCTTTTGCAGCGTGACAGCTCGATCCGCCTCTCCGTTTCCAACACGACACGCGCCCCGCGCGAGGGAGAGATCGACGGAGTTCACTACAACTTCATTACCAAGGAGGAGTTTATCGCCCTTGCCGACGCCGACGGCTATATCGAGCACGCTGTTTATTGCGATCAGCATTACGGCACGCCGAAGCAGCAGGTTGAGGATATGCTCGCTCAGGGCTACAATGTCTTTCTTGAAATTGAGGTTCAGGGCGGACTGCAGGTTATGGAGAAATATCCCGGGGTACTCAGTATTTTCATTCTTCCTCCCTCAATGGAGGAGCTCGAGCGCCGTTTGCGCGGCAGAGGTACCGAGAGCGAGGAGGTCATCCAAAAGCGGATGGCTCAGGCTGAAAAGGAAATGCGGTACAAGGATAAATACCGCTACAACGTGGTAAACGACGTCGCAGAAAGAGCGGCGGACGAGGTTCTCGCTATTCTCGCGGAGAACAAATAAAACAGATTCCCGCAAACGCGGTGATTTATATTAATTATTGAGGAGAATTTATTATGCACAAAGTAGATGTAGACGCATTATTCCAGGGAAAGCAGAGCAAGTACGCTCTCGTAGTCGGCGTATCAAAAAGAGCAAGACAAATCACTCAGACCTTTGAGGAGGAGGGCACAGTTACAGAGGATAAGCCCGTGCTTCTCGCGATCGATGAAATCAAAAACCACGACATCACACTCTTAGAGCCTGACGAGGATGAGCTTTAATTCCGTCGCGAAGGTCGCGGTGGAGAAGGCGAGCTTTTCGTTTGACAGGGAGTTTGATTACCTTGTTCCCGAACATCTCACCGGTGACTGCGAGGTCGGCAGGCGTGTGCTTGTGCCTTTCGGCAGGGGCAACAGCCGCAGGCTCGGAATCATCACTTCCGTTGAGAGCCGCGAAAGCGCGGGGGGCTTGAAGGAGATCATCTCCGTGCCGGACAGCGAGGCGGTAATGCCGCAAAAGCTGCTCGGCGTCGCGCGTTTTATGAAGGAGCATTATTTCTGCACCTTCTACGACGCGGTAAAAACTATGCTGCCCGCGGGCGTAAACTACAGGGTAACCACCGTTTACGGCGCCTGCGCCATCGATGACGAGGCTTCCTTGTCGGACGAGCAGCAAAGGTTATACGATTATCTCCGCAAAAAGCGAAAGCCCGTTAAGCTCGAAAAAATTCTTTCCGATTTCGGGCTGGGCGACAGCCGCCTGCTCGATGAAATGACGCGCTCGGGCGTGCTCTACAAATCGGATGAGGCGTTCCGCAAAATCAATGACGCCGTAATGAAAATGGCGGCGCTCAACGAGGACGTGGATTTTCATCAGATGAAGCTGAGTCCCAAACAGCGCGAGGCGGCTGAGCTGCTGGAGCTGACAGGCGTGGCTTCCGTCAAGGAGATCCGATATTTTACGGGAGTTTCAGCGTCCGTGATAGACGCGCTGTACCAAAAGGGCGTTATCCACTTTTTCGACGAGGAAGTGTTCCGCACAGGCGAGCTGAAAGCCGATGAGGATGTTGAGGAGATTTCACTGTCGGAGGAGCAGCAGACCGCCTGTGACAATCTTTACGGGGAGTACCGCGATGATAAGGCTCACGTGAGCCTGCTCTACGGCGTTACCGGCTCCGGCAAAACGAGCGTTTTTTTGAAGCTGATCGAGCGAGTGATCGGCGACGGCAGGGGAATAATCGTTATGGTCCCCGAAATATCGCTCACTCCGCAGTTCGTGTCGCAGTTTGCCCGCAGGTTCGGAGACAAAATCGCGGTGTTCCACAGCGCTCTCTCGCTCGGAGAACGTCTTGACGAGTATAAGCGCGTAAAGAAGGGCTTGGCTCAGATCGTGATAGGAACACGCAGCGCGGTTTTCGCGCCGTTTAAAAATCTCGGGCTCGTCATAATGGATGAGGAGCAGGAGTACAGCTACAAATCCGAGAGCGCTCCGCGCTATCACGCGCGCGAAATCGCAATGTTCCGCTGCGCTCAGAACAAAGCGCTTCTCGTTCTGAGCTCTGCGACTCCGAGTGTGGAAACCTATTATTATGCTCAAAGCGGGCGCTATTCTCTGAATGTGCTCAGCAAGCGCTACGGATCGGCAGTGCTGCCCGAGGTAGTGACCGCCGATATGAACCTTGAAGCGCAAAACGGCAACGTGTCGGGCTTTTCCGATGTGCTGCTGCAAAATATCGAATACAATCTGGAGCACGGCAAACAGTCGATTTTGCTGCTCAACCGCCGCGGTCACAATTCATTTGTGACCTGCGTTCAGTGCGGAGAGCCCGTGACCTGCCCGAACTGCTCCATTTCACTGACCTATCACAGCCGCAACAACAGGCTTATGTGCCACTACTGCGGCTACTCGGTTCCGTATAAGGACGAATGCCCCTACTGTCACGCGCACTCTCTGAGGCTCGGCGGCACCGGCACTCAGAAGGCGGAGGAGGACATTGCGAGAATTTTCCCCGACGCCCGTATCCTTCGGATGGACACCGACGCCACCTCGTCAAAGTCGAGCTATGAGAAGATGATTTCCGCTTTTTCGCGCGGAGATTACGATATTCTCGTCGGTA
Source organism: uncultured Eubacteriales bacterium (assembly GCA_900317875.1). GTDB lineage: Bacteria > Bacillota > Clostridia > Oscillospirales > Acutalibacteraceae > Ruminococcoides. The sequence goes on along the minus strand of ONIJ01000128.1, from coordinate 18,185 downwards.
CCCAGATGGTGGCGAAAGGGCTTGATTTTCCGAACGTGACGCTTGTCGGAGTTCTGAACGCAGACCAAATGCTCTATGCGGACGACTACCGAAGCTATGAGCGCTCCTTTTCACTTCTCACTCAGGTCGTGGGCAGAAGCGGAAGGGGAGAGAGCAAGGGAATGGCGGTCATTCAGACCTACACGCCCGACAATCTGATTATCTCAATGGCGTCAAGACAGGACTACAACGCGTTCTTTTCGGCGGAAATCAATGTCAGAAGGGCAATGCTCTATCCGCCTTTCGCCGACATCTGTCTTGTCGGTTTTGTCGGAGAAAACCAGTCCTTGACGCTGCGCGCGGCAAATGCTTTTTTGCAGGAGTTTTCAGCCTTGGCAAAAAGCGGTTACGCCGAGCTGCCGATAAGAATCCTGGGGCCGTCGCCCGCCTTGGTCGTAAAGGTCAGCAACAAGTTCCGCTATAAATTAATAATCAAATGCAGAAATAATCAGCGTTTCCGCGAGCTGCTTTCATCGGTATTGAGAAACTTCGGCGCAAACCGCGAGTTCTCAAAGGTGACGGCTTACGCGGATATGAACGCTCTTGTTTGTTAACAGTAACTCAGAAATAAATGTTAGTGTGAGGATGATAAATAAATGGCTATCAGAAACATTGTTAAGGACGGCGACGACATTCTTAATAAAAAATGCCGTCCTGTTGAGAAGTTCGACAAAAAACTCTGGACTCTGCTCGACGATATGGCCGAAACTATGCACCGCGCCAACGGAGTAGGTCTTGCGGCGCCGCAGGTAGGTATGCTTCGCCGCGTTGCGGTAATCGACATCAGTCCCGAGCAAAACAGCGTAATCGAGCTCGTCAATCCGCAGATCATCGCTTTCAGCGGCGAGCAGTGCGGAAACGAGGGCTGCCTTTCCTTTCCGGGACAGTGGGGCATAGTAAAGCGCCCGAATTACGTCAAGGTTAAGGCTCAGGACCGCAACGGCGAGGAATTTGAGGTCGAGGGCAGGGAGCTGCTTGCCCGCGCATTCTGTCACGAAATCGACCACCTCAACGGCGTTGTGTTTAAGGAAGTAGCCGACAGAATGCTGACACGCAGGGAAATCGATGAGATGAATTCAAAATGAGCACAGGCTCGGTAAAGAGGTAATATGAAAGTAGTATTTATGGGAACTCCCGACTTCGCTGTGCCTGCGCTCGAAAAAATCGCGGCGGAGCACGAGGTAGTCGCGGTGTTCACTCAGCCCGACAAGCCGGTGGGCAGAAAGCAAATTTTAACGCCGCCTAACGTAAAGGTGTGCGCAATCAGGCTTGGCATTCCCGTTTTCCAGCCGAAATCGATGAAAACCGAAGAGTCGATTGAGCTTTTCGGGAGCTTTTCGCCTGATGTGGCGGTAGTCGCGGCTTACGGGCAGATTCTTCCGAAGGCAGCGCTGGAAGTTCCGAGGCTCGGATGTGTAAACATTCACGGCTCGCTGCTGCCGAAATATCGCGGGGCGGCTCCGATTCAGCAGGCTGTGCTCGACGGCGAGAAAGTAACCGGAGTCACGACAATGCTGATGGATGTCGGACTGGATACGGGCGACATCCTCCAAACGGCTGAAACCGAAATCGGCGAAAACGAAACCTCCGCAGAGCTGTTCGACAGACTCTCGGCTCTGGGCGGCGAGCTGATACTTAAGACGCTTTCCGCTCTTGAAAACGGCAAAATAACTCCGAAAAAGCAGGACGAAAGCCTTGCGACGCACACTTCAAAAATCGACAAGTCGCTTTGTCCGGTCGATTTCTCAAAATCTGCCCGGGAGGTTCACAACAAGATCCGCGGTTTGTACTCGTGGCCGATCGCTACCGCTCAAATCGGCGGCAAGCGTGTAAAAATTCACAGAGCTCGGCTTTCGGATAAGAAGGGAAAAGCGGGCACAATATTAAGTGTCAGACCTTTTGTCGTCGCCTGCGGCGAAGGCTCGGTTGAAATCCTGGAGCTCCAGCCCGAGGGCAAGAAAAAGATGACCGCCGAGGCTTTTGCGGCGGGACATCAGCTCAAAGTGGGCGACAGCATTATTTAATTCTTTTGGAGAAATATTATGTTTTATTACGATTATACCTATGTGCTGTTTATGCTGCCCTGCATAATCATTTCGCTGATTTGTCAGGTGCGCGTTAAAACCGCATTTTCAAAGTATTCAAAAATTCCAAACACGCGCGGAATGACGGGCGCTCAGGCCGCCGAATACGTGCTGAGGCAGAACAATGTCACGGGCGTGCGCATCGAGCACGTCGAAGGCAATCTCACCGATCACTTCGATCCGCGTTCAAATGTTATCCGCCTTTCCGACTCGGTTTACAATTCGGCGACTGTCGCCGCGGTAGGCGTTGCCGCGCACGAGGCGGGACACGCCGTTCAGACCGCGAAGAATTACTTTCCAAACAAGCTTCGCGGCGCAATTCTTCCCGCTGCAAGACTTGGCTCCAGCCTGAGCTGGATTTTGATCATCATCGGCTTTATGTTTTCATACGGCTCAAGATCATCGTCAATCGGACTTTATATCCTCTACGCGGGAATCGTCCTTTTCTCCGCTTCGGTGCTGTTTACCGTAGTAACTCTCCCGGTAGAGTTCGACGCCTCGCGCCGAGCGCTCAAGTGCTTCCGAGACACCAACCTGCTTCAGGGCGAGGAATACAAAGGCGCAAAGAGCGTGCTGACCGCCGCTGCTATGACCTATGTTGCGGCTGCGCTCACCGCGATTATGCAGCTTCTCAGACTTCTGCTGATTGCCAGAAGAAGGGACTGATTATGGCTGATTCACGCAGTTTAGCGTTTAATGTGCTGCTCAAAATCGAAAACGACGGGGCGTATTCAAACCTTGCGCTCAATCACGCAATCCGCGAAAACAAGCTCGGCGGCGTGGACAGCGCCTTTTTGTCCGCGCTTGTTTACGGCGTTCTGGAGAGGAAAATCACCCTTGATTATATAATTAAGCAGTACTCTAAAATTCCTTTAAGGAAAATTGAAACAAAAACTAAGATTATTCTCCGTATGGGGATCTATCAGCTCCTTTATATGGACAAGGTTCCCGACAGCGCCGCTGTCAACGAGAGCGTAAAATTAGCAAAGCGGCAGAGGCTCCAAAAGTCATCGGGCTTTATTAACGGTATTCTGCGAGGCATAACGCGCGCTGAACCTCCGTATTCGCTCCCCGAGAAGGACAAGGACGTTTTCTGCTATTACAGTGTAAAATATTCGGTTCCTCAGTCGCTTGTTCGGCTCTGGATCAAATCCTACGGCGAAGAAAATGCTTTGAAACTTATGGAGTCCCTCAGCGGCAGACCGAAAATTTTTATCCGCGTCAATACCTTAAAAACCAATAAAGAGGCGCTGAAAGCCGAGCTGGAGAGCGAAGGAGTAGTCTGCGAGGACGTTGCGATCCTCGAAAATGCTCTCAGCCTTTCGCGCACAGGCTCAATCGAGCGGCTGAAGGCATACAAAACAGGGCTTTTCCACGTGCAGGATCTATCCTCTCAGCTCTGTGTTGACGTTCTCGCGCCAAAGCCGCGCGACATTATGCTCGACATCTGTTCGGCGCCCGGCGGCAAGGCTTTTACCGCGGCGCAGTATATGAATAACCGGGGAAAGCTCTTTGCCTGTGATTTGTTTGACCACAAATTAAAGCTGATCGGCAGCGGAGCCGAAAGACTCGGAATATCGACGATCGTCACTCAAAAGCGCGACGGCGCTTCGGGAGCCGATCTGCCGCTCGCGGACAAAATTCTCTGCGACGTACCGTGCAGCGGTTTGGGTATCCTTTCACGAAAGCCCGAAATCCGCTCCAAAGAGGATTTGATTCCCGCAGATTTGCCGGAGCTGCAATATAAGATCCTCTGCAGAAGTGCAAGGTATCTCGCCTCAGGAGGTACTCTCGTCTATTCCACCTGCACGCTCAATCCCGCAGAAAACGGCGAAAACGCGAGTCGCTTTTTGAGCAGTCATCCCGATTTTAAGGGCAAACCGCTCAAACTGCCCGAGGGCGTGAGCCGCGCTGTTGACGAGAACGACTATGAAATCACCCTGATGCCTCACACTGCGGGTACAGACGGCTTTTATATCGCCGCCTTCACCAAGAAATAAACCGACGAAAGGAGCTGCGGAATGGATACGCCTGTCGATATAAAGTCTTTGACGCCTGCCGAGCTGACGGAATTTGTTGTCGGACTGGGTTATCCCAGGTTCCGCGGCAGTCAGATACTCGGATGGCTCCAAAAGGGAGTGAACGATTTTGACGAAATGTGCAACCTTCCTGTCGAAATCAGAAATCGATTAAAAACAAGTTGTTACATTTCTGTTGCAACTATTGAAAAAAAACAAGTTTCAAGGTATGATAAAACAGTGAAATACCTTTTTTCGTTTCCCGACGGCGAGTGTGTGGAATCGGTGCTTATGCAATACCGGCACGGATACTCGATCTGCATCTCCACTCAGGTCGGCTGCAAGATGGGCTGCACCTTTTGCGCCACGGGAAAAAGCGGCTTTTCGCGCAGCCTTAAAGCCTCTGAAATGCTCGCGCAGATCGAGGCGGCGCAGCGCGATGAAAAAATCCGGATCTCAAACGTCGTATTGATGGGAATGGGCGAGCCGCTGGATAATTTCGATAATGTGGTTCGCTTTCTGCGGCTTGTCGGCGACGAAAAGGGACTTAATATCGGAATGAGGCACATCACGCTCTCCACCTGCGGAATTGTGCCGAAGATCTATGAGCTCGCAAAGCTCAAACTTCAAATAAACCTTGCGGTTTCGCTGCACGCTCCGAATGACGAAATCCGCGCGCGCACAATGCCGGTCGCGAAGGTCTATCCGATGGAGCAGCTTCTGAAAGCGTGCCGTGACTATTTTTCGGAAACAGGCAGGCGCGTGACCTTTGAATATGCGCTGATACACGGCGTCAACGACGGCTCTGCCCACGCTCACGAGCTCGGGCAGAAGCTCAGACGAATGAACTGCCACGTCAATTTGATTCCCGTGAATTCGGTGGAGGGAACGGGATATAAAAAAAGCAATTTGCAGGGACAGCAGTCCTTTGCGGAAATACTCGCCGGTTATGGTGTAACGGCGACGGTGAGGCGGACTCTCGGAAGCGACATCGACGCTTCCTGCGGTCAGCTCAGAAGAAAAACATTGAAAGAAGGAGGAAAATAACTTGGAAGTTTTCAGCAAAAGCGACGTCGGACTTGTCAGGACGCAGAACCAGGACGACTTCCGTTTCGGAGTTATTTCTCCAAGCTGCGTTTGGGCAGTGGTATGCGACGGTATGGGAGGCGCAAACGGCGGAAATATCGCCAGCGCCACCGCGGTTGAATACATCAGCACAAGAATCACCGATTTGTACAAGGAAGATATGACCAAGGATCAAATCGGCGAGCTTATGGCTGAAATCGTAGTTGATGCGAATATGAGAATATTTGAGCTCGCTTCCCGTGACGCGGAGCTTGCCGGAATGGGCACGACCTGCGAGTTTGTGTTCGTCAAGGACACAACGGTGCACGTGGTACACGTCGGCGACAGCCGTACCTACGCGATCCGCGGCGGCAAAATCAAGCAGCTCACCGAGGACCATTCGGTCGTTCAGGAAATGGTGAGGCGCGGCGAGCTGACCTATGAGGAAGCCCAGCACCATCCGAACAAAAACTTCATAACCCGTGCTTTGGGAATAAAATCCTCTGTGCGGCTCGACTACATAGAGGCTAATTTTATCTACGGCGATGTGCTGCTGATCTGCAGCGACGGCTTATCCAATCACGTCACCACAGGCGATATGGTAAAGATTTGTCACGAGAACCGTGGCGACGACCTGATCAACAAGCTGGTTGACTGCGCAAAGGAAGGCGGCGGCACAGATAACATCACCGCAATGGTAATCTACTAAAGGAGTGGCTCATATGGATAAATATCTCGGCAAGCGACTTGACGGACGTTATGAGATCCACGAGCTGATCGGCGTCGGCGGAATGGCAAATGTGTACCGCTGCACCGACACACTCGACGACCGTGAGGTTGCCATAAAGATTTTGAAGGACGAATACCTCAACAACGAGGAATTCATCCGCCGCTTTAAGAATGAATCCAAAGCAATCGCCATGCTGTCGCACCCGAATATCGTAAAGGTATACGACGTAAGCTTCGGCGATATGATCCAGTATATTGTAATGGAATATATAGACGGCGTTACTCTCAAGGAGTATATCGACCGTCAGGGAGTGATCGAGTGGAAGGATGTTCTCCATCTCACAACTCAGGTGCTCCGCGCTCTGCAGCACGCTCATGAGAGCGGCATTGTTCACCGCGACATCAAGCCTCAGAACATTATGCTGCTTCAGGACGGCACGATAAAGGTCACCGACTTCGGCATCGCGCGTTTCTCCGACAAGGCAACGCGCACAATGACCGATCAGGCAATCGGCTCGGTGCACTACATCGCTCCCGAGCAGGCGAGGGGAGACGTAACCGACGGAAAGACCGACATCTATTCGGTCGGCGTGATGCTGTATGAAATGCTCACGGGCAAGCTGCCGTTTGAGGGCGACAGCGCGGTTACGGTCGCGCTTATGCAGCTCCAGTCAACGCCGAAGCGCCCGCGCGAGGTCAATCCGGCTATTCCCGTAGGATTGGAGCAAATCACGATCCGCGCGATGGAAAAGCAGCCCGACAAGCGCTACGCCTCCGCTGCGGAAATGCTCAGCGACATCGACCGCTTCCGCCTCAATCCGTCGATCGTATTCGATTACGGCACGTCATTTGTCGACAAGCAGCCGACCAAGTTTGTCGATACCGCAAAGAAAAAGGCTGAGCCGAAGCGCTATTCGGAAAGCGAAAAGAAAAAGCCCGAAAAGAAAAAAATTGAAAAGAAAGCTGTTGCTCCCGAGCCTGTTCCCGTAGAGGAGGACGAGGTAAAGGAACACAGCGGGTTCTTATACGCGTTAAAGGGCATAATCATTGCAGGACTTGCCGTTTGTCTTATTGTATTTGTAATCGCTCTGATCCAGGGCTTTTCAACAAACCGCTCGAAGGACGTCGAGGTGCCGAACTACGTCGGCAAAATGCGCGACGAATTTGACAACGAAGAAAACAACCCCGATCACTTCAATTTCATCATTAAACACGACTACGACCCGGGCAAGTCTCCGGGAGTGGTTCTAAAGCAGGATCCTCAGGCCTCGATGAAGGTAAAGGCAGGCGCTGCGATCACGCTTTACCTCAACAGCGATGAAGAGGAAAAGGCTGTTCCGTATGTTTTGAATTTAAGTAAGGAAGAAGCGGAACGTGAGATCCGTGACAGAAGCCTTGTTCCCGAGTTTGTTCTGGTAGACGACTCAAAGGAATCCAAGGACAGCATTATCGGTACATTCCCGGTTGCGAAAACAATGGCGCCCATCGGCTCAAAGGTTTATGTTTTCATCGCCAACGGCGCTCGGCCGGAAACCGTTGAGATCCCCGAGATCCTCGGACTTCCTGTCGATGAGGCAAAGGCGAAGCTCGACGAGCTCGGCTTCACTGTTGAAGTCTCTTATGACGAGGAGAGCAGAGAAAAGCGCGACACTGTAATCTGCTCCAATCCTCTGCCCCGCGGCAAGGTCGAAAAGGGCTACGTCATCAAGCTCACCGTAAGCTCAGGCAAGGGCGATAAAAACAGTGTGACGATCAATGTTGACTTGCCGGACGGAATTTCCAATACTCTGCATATGACCGTATACGTCGACGGCGTTGAGGACACAAGCAAGTCAAAGGATGTCGTTCCCGCATACGGCGCAACCGCCGCTCTCGAATTTGAGGGAACCGGCACGATGAATGTTGTTGTTTATCTGAACGAGCAGATTTACCGCGAATACGATATAAACTTCTCAACAGGTTCGATCAACACAAAAACGCATGAGTATGTGGCTCCGACAACCGCTCCGACAGAGCCGACAACTCAGTATATAGAGCCTACTACCGAACAGGAATCCACAGAGCCGGATACGGATCCTCCGGCGGAGGACAATTATCCGGATAATCCGATTTGATATGACTAACGAAAAAACAGGACTTCTTATGAAGTCAATCGGCGGATTCTATTATGTCCGCTGCGGTGAAAAAGAATATGAATGTAAGGCAAGGGGGAGTTTCCGCAAAAAGGGAAGCTCTCCCATTGTGGGAGATAGGGTGAGAATTCTTATTCCCGACGATGGCTTTTGCGCCATCGAAGAAATACTCCCGCGAAAAAACAAGCTCAAGCGCCCCGCTCTTGTCAACATTGACGCCCTTGTAATCGTCTGCTCCACGGTCGACCCGCTCCCGAATTTTGCGGTAATCGACAAGATGACCGCGGCTGCGGTCAATAACAATATGGAGCCCGTTATCGTAGTGTCGAAGAACGACATAAAAAACGGCGACGAGGTCGCGCGTATCTACCGCAGCGCCGGGCTGCAGGTTTTTCAGTGTTCACCGGAGGATAACGCCGAGACAACACGCCTGCTCGGCTTTCTGCAGGGTAAGGTAACAGCGTTTATCGGCAACAGCGGAGTGGGAAAATCAACCCTTATCAACGCGCTTTTCCCGACGCTTTCGCTTCAAACGGGACAAATCAGCGAAAAGCTCGGACGCGGCAGGCACACCACGCGCGTTGTCGAGCTCTTTGAATTGAACGGCTGCTACGTTGCCGACACTCCCGGCTTTTCAACGGTTGATTTGCAGCGGTATGAAATCATCGATAAGGACGAGCTCCAATACTGTTTTCCCGAGTTTGAAAAATACCTCGGTCAGTGCCAATTCACCTCCTGCGCTCACGTGTGCGAAAAGGGCTGCAGGATTTTGCAGGCGCTTTCCGACGGAGAAATCGAAAAAACCCGCCACGACAGCTATGTGGCGATGTATAACGAAGTAAAGGACATAAAGCATTGGCAGCTAAAATAACCAAGCGGCGCTGCGCGGTAATTGCCGGCGCGCCCGAAGCCGACGTGCAGTTCATCATGGAAACCGTAAAAGACGGCGACTTTGTGGTGTGTGCCGACAGAGGCTTTGAAATCGCTGAGCTTGCGGGAATAAAGCCTGATTTGATCGTCGGAGATTTTGATTCCTGCAAAACGGCTCTGCCCTCAGACTGCGAGATAATCACACTGAACCCCGAGAAGGACGATACAGACGCGCTTCACTGCGTTTCAGTCGCTTTTGAGCGCGGTTACAGGGATTTCGTTCTGCTCAACGCCACAGGCGGCAGGCTTGATCATTGCCTGGGAAATATCAGCATTCTCGATTATCTTTCTCAACGAGGCGCGGAAGGAATAATTCTTTCAGAGAATGAAGAAATCATTCTTCTCACCGAGGGTGAGCATATCATTCCGAACCGCAAGGGCAGGACATTTTCGGTGTTCCCGTTCGGCTGCGAAGCGGTAACCCTCAGCTACGGCGGCGCAAAATATCCGCTCAGCCGCGAGCCGCTTTTCAGCAGCGTTGCAAGGGGAGTGTCAAATATTTTTGTGAGCGATTCCGCATCTATCACCGTTCACAGCGGAAAAGCTCTGCTGATAATCAATGCAACCAAATCAATTGCATAAACCGTATTATTATAAAACAAGGAGATGAATCCCGTGCATTTGAAAAAAACTTATAAAAGCATTTTCTTAATCATAATTTGTCTGTCTTTGGCGGTTTCATGTTTTGCTTTTTCGGGCGTAACGGCATATGCCGATGAAGAAAAGACTGTTCAAAGCGAATGGGAAATGACTGTTCCTCAAATCCGTGTTACAACGGAGGAAGGAAACGGAACAACGCTTCAGAAGGAAGACGGATACCAAAACGCACAGATTACAATAACCGACGTTGACGGTTCCGCGCTTTCGGATTCCTGCTTATTTAAAGTGAGAGGCAACACGACCGCTCTGAGCTGGATCACCAAAAAGCCTTATACCTTTAAGTTTGAAAAGAAGAAAGACGTTCTCGGATTGGGCAAGGGTAAAAAATGGGCGCTTATCGCCAACGCTTTTGACCCGACGCTGCTGAGAAACATCACTGCATTTGAACTCGCCAAGGAGCTCGGACTTGAATACACTTCAAATTACAAGGTCGTCGAGCTGTGGGTTGATGATTCCTTCCGCGGCTGCTATGTTCTGTTTGAGCCCGTTCAGGAGGGCAAGGACAGGGTTAACATCGACATCGAGGGCAACGACGGCAAAAAAGATTTTCTCATCGAGTACGAGAAAATGCGTGAAGAGGACGACGTGACCTATTTCAAGGCCGGAGGCCTGCGCTTTATCGCAAGCGAGCCCGAGGAGCCTACAGACGAGCAGCTCGAATACATCACCTCTACAATGCAGGATATTTACAACACTCTCCGCACAGGAAACCGAGAGAAAACAGAAGAAAAAATCGACGTGGATTCCTTCGCAAAATTTTTCCTGCTCAACGAGTATTTGAAAACCTTTGACTTTGATATGAGCTCAGTTTTCTTCTACTACAAGGACGGAAAGCTCTATGCGGGACCGCCCTGGGATTATGATCTCAGCTTGGGCAACGGCAATCCCGATTATTCCGCACGCGGTGCTGCAACCCACAATCCCGAAGGAGTTTTTGCAAACAAGAATCTGTTTTATTATCTCGCGCGTCAAAGCTGGTTTATTGATGAGGTCACCAAGGTATACCGTGAGCACTACGACTATTTCGCAAACATCGGAGCTGACGGCGGATTTCTCAATACACAGCTTGAAAAATACTCAGACGTGTTTGCCCGTAACTTCAATGAGGCGGGCTGGAAGCCAAACAGGTACTGGATCAACATTATGTGCAAGCCAAAGCTCACATATGATGAAAACTACAGCTTTCTCAAAGAGTGGTGCGCGGCTCGAAACGACTGGATGACCGAGTATTATCAGCCGTTTGCCGATGAGTTCATAATCGGCGACGCCGACGGTGACGGCAGAGTAAGCATTAACGACGTCACTTTGATGCAGAGGATCATAGCGGAGAAGCATACCGAGGATGTCGAAGCGATAATCAAACGTGCGGACGTCGACGGAAACGGGCTTTCTATTGACGATGTCACCTTAGTTCAGCGCTATCTGGCGGAGTACGAGGATTCTTACCATATCGGTGAAAAGACCAAAAAATAATTAAGTCAAATAATTCGGAGGCGTTTTACAACGCCTCTGATTTTTTGAATTCGCTGAAATAATATGGACATCGCCCCAAAAGCGTGGTATAATACAAGGAAATACCGGGTTTTGACCTATCTATAACAAAACTGTAATTAAAATAACACACTATAATCTTGAAAAGAAATATCATCTTGTGATATAATTCTTTTTAGAAAAAAAGAAGATTTGATATTAACAAATGATATTTGGAGTGAAAACAATATGCCACTATGTATGGGATGTATGCAGCAATTAGGCAACAAAAAGGTTTGTCCGAACTGCGGCTTTGACAATACAGAAAAGCAACAAGCTCCGTTTTTGCCTTACGGCACAGTGCTTGCAAACCGCTACATTGTAGGCGCGGGCATTGATACAAACGGCGAAAGCACCCGTTACCTGAGCTATGATAAGCAGACAGGCGACGTTGTTATCGTTTGCGAATTTCTCCCGATCGGTCTGTTCAACCGCGCCGAGGGTGAAACCGAGCTCAGAGTAAACTACGAAAACAGACTGAACTTTAAAAAATTCAAGGACGATTTTCTGAACTATTACCGCATTTTATCGGAGCTGCGCGAGTTGTCCGCCCTGATGAATGTTCACAATATTTTTGAGCAGAACAACACAGCCTACGTTATCGAGGAGAACGAGGATCTCATTCCGTTTTCCGAGTACGTCGAGCGCGTCGGCGGCAGTCTTGAATGGGATATTGCGCGCCCGCTGTTTATGCCCGTGATCTCCGCTCTGGAGGCTCTGCATAAGCGCGGTGTGGGACACTACGCCATATCTCCCAAGAATATGTATGTGACGGCGCAGGGAAAAATCAAAATCTCGGGCTTTGCCACCGAAAACGAGCGCAAGCGCGGCACGGGACTCAAATCACAGCTTTTCTCGGGCGCGGCTGCTCCCGAGCAGTATGAAGACAACTTCCCGCTCGACGACATCACCGATATATACGGCTTCTGTGCAACTCTGTTTTATTCTCTGACCGGCCGCCTGCCCAAGGGCGCTCCCGAGCGAATGAAGGACAGCCGCCTTCTTATGAGCACTAACACCGTAAAAAGGCTTCCGCCTCACGTTGTTTCAGCTCTCGCCAACGGTCTGCAGGTTGAGCGCGAAAACCGTATCACCGATTTCGACGAGCTCCGTTCGCAGCTTTCCGTAGCTCATACGGCGAAGGCTATCCAGGATGAGATCTCACGGACGGCGAGTATGAATATTTCCGCCACCACAGGCGGAAAGCGAACGAACCGCGGCGGCTCGCATCTCCCGATAGTTCTTATTTCCGCAGCGCTTACCGTTCTGATTCTGGGTGCGCTCGGAATTTGGTGGTTGAGAGGAAATCCGCTCGCGGGTATGTTCGGCGGCGATACCAGCGAAACACAGGCGCCTGTTGAAACAACCGAGTGGACCGGCGCCACGGCTCCCAACTTCCTCGGAAAAACCCTTGATGAGGTTAACAGCGAGGTAAAAAATCAATCCAACATCACAATTAAACGCAGCTATTCCGATGATTTCAGCGATGATTACAAGGAAGGCACGGTAATGCACCAGAGTCCCGCAGCCGGTGAAAGAGTCACCGATGAAGACCTCGCTCAGGGCTTTATCATCACGGTGACGATCAGCAAAGGTCCGCGTATGCGCGAGCTGCCCAATATCGAGGGAAGCCCTCTTAAGGAAGCTTCCGAAACTATCGCGGCACAGGGCCTTCTCGGAACGGTAGAATATCAGTACAGCGACAAATATAACGAGGGTATTGTCGTCGGCTACAAGGACAAGAGCGTCGGCGAAACCGTCGAGTACGGAACGAACATTACATTAATAGTTAGCAAGGGAAAGGAACCGATTGTCACTCAATCCAATTAGTTACACTGACGGGCACGCGTTTTTGCGTGCCCGAAAATTTATCCTTTTAGTTTTTATCCTAATTTTGTCTTGGTTAATCTCTGCATCGTTTGATTTAATCAAATTTTGTCATTATGTTATTTTTATTGTTGAAAACCACCAAACTTTCACCATATTTTTTTACACTCTCAGTTGAATTACGTTGCATTTGCAATTGAATGGAATGGTTTATTGTTGTAAAATGATGACAATGAATTCGGGTTTTGAAGACGGTTTTCCCTTTTTAGGTAATTTTAGGAGTTTTGATACGATAAGAGATTTATCTCTGCCTTAATTTGATTTATTCCTTCTATAACCCAATTTACCCCCTGAAGCAGTCGAGATTTTTTCTCGGCTGCTTTCTTTTGCACAGAAAAAAATTTGATATTTAGTCATTTTGCCTATGTCAAAACCGGGCGGATTATGCTATAATAAATAGCAGAAAAACCGCATTGCTATGCGATTTTCAGCCAATTGATAAAAAGGAGTGTTTTAATGTTTTGCGTCGGTCAGACCGTACTCTATGGGTCTAACGGGGTTTGCACGATTGACGATGTGACCGTCAAAAGTGTGGGCAGAAGCAAAATTGAATACTACGTTTTAAAGCCTTTGTGTTCCGATTCCTCCACGCTTTTTGTTCCCACGGGAAACCAAGCCCTTGTCGGAAGGATCCGCAGCATTTTGCCTGAGGAGGAGGCAAAACGTATTCTTGCAAATCTTCCCGAATGTGAAGATTGGATTGAGCCTAAAACGGATCGGAGCGAGAGATTCAAGGAAATAATTACCAAAGGCGACTGTGCCGAGCTTGTCCGGCTTGTCCGCACAATTTATTTTCACGGCAGAAAGCAGATCGCGGAAGGAAAGCGCCTTCACATTTCCGACGAACGCTTCTTGAAGGAGGCGGAGAAAATGGTCTGCGAGGAGCTTTCTCTCGTCCTTAATGTTGAAAGCGGTGACATTCTTTCACGCATTCTCGTTCAGGCAGATAATACACAATAGTTTTCAACAAACACGCTGCAAACGGCAACAGCGTGTTTTTTGTTGCGCAAAAGACTTTACAAACCACACCTCCGATAGTACAATATATGTATCAATTTGAAGCGAGGCGATTTAATGACTAAAATAAAGAGCGGCGTGTCGCTGCTCCTCACGTTATGTCTTATCTGTATGCTCTGTGCCTGCGGAAACGGTAAAAGCTCGTCAGGCTCATCGGATATTTCGGCTTCGTCTTCCGAGTCGTCTGAAACCGAGCAGGTAACCACCGAAGCTCAGACCGACAAAACAGACGAGATGGTTTCGCAGATGACTCTTGAAGAAAAGGTCGGACAGATGTTTTTTGTCGCCTGTCCCGATGTGAACGCTCAGGAGTGGGTGGGAAAATATCACCTCGGCGGATACGTTCTTTTCGGCAGGGACTTTGCCGATAAAACAGCGGATGAGATAAAAGCCGACATCGCGGGTTATCAGTCAAAGGCTAAGATCCCGCTCTTGATCGGCGCAGACGAGGAGGGTGGCACTGTCGTAAGGGTAAGCGACAACCCCAATCTGAGAGATTCGGCATTTCTTTCTCCAAAGGATACCTACGCTTCCGGCGGCTGGGAAGCGGTTGAAAGCGCAGAAACGGAAAAGGCCGAGCTGCTCCTTTCGCTGGGAGTCAACGTGAACCTCGCTCCTGTGTGCGACGTCACCGGAAACATCGAGAGCTTCATCTACGACCGCTCGTTCAGCGGCGATCCCGACGAAGTCAGTGAGTTTGTAAAAAAGACTGTTACAATTTACAACAGCAAAAAGCTCGGCTCCGTGCTGAAGCATTTCCCCGGCTATGGCGACAATACCGATACTCACGAGGATATGTCCTACGATGACAAGTCATATGAGGAATTTAAGAAAAACGACTTTCCGCCGTTTTCGGAAGGAATTAAAAACGGCGCCGGAGCAATAATGGTCGCGCACAACATCACCGCCTGTATGGATCCCGAAATGCCTGCCTCGCTTTCGGAAAACGTGCACAAGGTCATACGTGATGAGTTCGGCTTTGACGGAGTGATAATGACCGACGATTTGGCTATGCAGGCTATCACAAAATACACGGGAACCGACGCCGCTGCCGTTGCCGCCGCAAAATGCGGAAACGACATCCTCTGCTGCAGCGACGTTGAAGCGCAGTACCCTGCGGTCATCGCCGCGGTTCAGAGCGGCGAAATCCCGGAAGAGCAGATCGACGCTTCGGTGAAGCGTATTCTGAAATGGAAGCAAAAACTCGGGCTTCTGAAATAAATCACCAAAGAAAGGTAAATTATGGATTATTCAAAGACACTGGCACAGCAATTTGAAATCAAAGAGGAGTACGCGGCAAATATCATTGCGCTTCTCGACGAGGGAAACACAATTCCGTTTATCGCGCGTTACCGCAAGGAAATGCACGGCTCAATGGATGACCAGCTCATACGCGAATTCAGCGAAAAGCTCGAATATCTGCGCTCGCTCGACAAGCGCAGGGAGGAAATAAGGGGCTTGATCGAAGCGCAGGAAAAGCTGACCGACGACGTTTCGGCAGCACTCGACAAGGCTCAGACGCTCAGCGAGCTCGAGGATATCTATCGTCCCTTCCGTCCGAAGCGAAAAACAAGAGCTTCGGTTGCAAAGGAACGCGGATTGGAGCCGCTTGCGCTCGCAATTATAAAGCAGGAAAAAGGCTTTTCTCCCGCAGAGTTCGCCGAGAGCTTTGTCGATGAAGAAAAGGGAGTTTTGTCAGTCGATGAAGCGCTGCAGGGAGCTATGGACATCATTGCGGAGCAGGTGTCTGACAGCGCAGAGATCCGCAAGCGCCTGCGCGAGATCGCGCGCAAAAACGGCGTGCTGACTTCCGTTGCCTCAGACGCCGAGAAGGACAGCGTTTACTCGATGTATTACGAGTACAGCGAGCCCGTGAAGAAAATCGCGGGACACCGCGTTCTCGCCGTAAACAGAGGCGAGAAGGAGGGCTTTTTGAAGGTAAGCCTTTCTTTGGATAGCGAACTGCCTCTCGGAATTATCAACAGGCTCCTTGACCGCGGAACCAATCCTCTCTGCGGCGATATTCTCAGAGCTGCGGGGGAGGACGCGTACTCGCGGCTTATCTTCCCGTCGATCGAGCGCGAAATACGCGCGGAGCTCACCGACACCGCTGCCGAAAACGCTATGAAGGTGTTCGCCACAAACCTCAAGCAGCTTCTTATGCAGCCTCCCGTAAAGGGCAAGACCGTTCTGGGACTCGACCCGGGATACCGCACGGGCTGCAAGGTCGCCGTTGTTGACGACACGGGAAAGGTGCTCGACACCGCAGTTATTTATCCGACTCATTCCGAGCGTAAAATTGCCGAGAGCAAGCAAACCCTGCTGCGGTTGATCAAAAAGCACAATGTTGACATAATATCGATCGGCAACGGTACAGCGAGCAAGGAAACCGAAATGTTTGCCGCCGACGCGATAAAAGAGCTTGACCGCAAGGTGTACTATATGGTTGTCAGCGAGGCGGGAGCCTCGGTTTACTCGGCGTCAAAGCTCGCGGCTACCGAGCTTCCTGAGCTTGATCTGACGCTGAGGAGCGCCGTATCGATCGCAAGACGTCTGCAGGATCCGCTTGCCGAGCTCGTAAAGATCGAACCGAAGGCGATAGGTGTTGGACAATATCAGCACGATATGCCGCAAAAGCGGCTCGGAGAGACGCTTGACGGCATTGTAGAGGACTGCGTCAACTCGGTCGGCGCTGATCTCAACACGGCTTCTCCCGCGCTTTTGGCGAGGGTTTCGGGGCTTAATTCTACTGTATGCAAGAATATTGTGGCATATAGGGAGGAAAACGGCGCGTTTAGTTCTCGTGCAGAATTAAAAAAGGTTCCAAAGCTCGGTCCCAAGGCGTTTGAACAGTGCGCAGGCTTCCTGCGCGTTCCCGAGAGCAGAAATCCGCTTGACAATACAGGAGTTCACCCCGAGAGCTACAAGAGCGCAAAAGAACTTCTCGTCTTAGCTGATTATTCCGATAAAGAAATAAAATCCGCCAAATTTACCGACCTGCCGAACAGAGTGAAGGCTCTCGGCACAAAAAGCCTCGCCGAAAAGCTGGGCATCGGCTTGCCGACTCTGGACGATATTGTAAAGGAGCTTTCAAAGCCCGGCCGCGATCCGCGCGATGAAATGCCCGCTCCGATGCTGCGCAGCGACGTTCTCGACATAAAGGATCTCAAAGAGGGGATGGAGCTCAAGGGCACAGTGCGCAATGTTATCGATTTCGGCGCGTTTGTCGATATCGGAGTCCATCAGGACGGCTTGGTTCACATTTCGCAAATCTGCGACAAGTATATAAAGCATCCCTCGGAGGTGCTGAAGGTCGGAGATATTGTCACCGTAAAAATTCTTTCGGCGGATCCGGAGAAAAAACGCATTTCCTTAACTATGAAGGGAATATAAGCGTGCCGGTTTATTATTCCGATTGTTGTAATAATGTAAAGAAAAAAGGCTCAGAACCGAAAACGGTTCTGAGCCGGTAGTTTTTGCCTCTTATTCAACAATTTTGATTGAGTTGATCACAGGCTGTTCCGATTTTTTGATTGTGCCGTTGTCATCGGTAGGCTTTGCGTCCTTGACAATCGCGTCGACAACCTCCATTCCGCTTGTGACCTCTCCGAATCCCGCGTAATTGCCGTCGAGGAAGGTGCTGTCCTTCTGCACGATAAAGAACTGCGAGCTGGCGCTGTCCGGATTATTGCTGCGCGCCATAGAGATTACACCGCGCTTGTGGCTGAGGTTGTTCTCAACACCGTTCGCCGAAAACTCACCCTTGATATCTTTTTCGCTTCCGCCTGAGCCGTTACCCTTGGGATCTCCGCCCTGAATCATAAAGCCGTCCATAATTCTGTGGAAGGTCAGTCCGTCGTAGAAGCTTTCATCGACGAGATTGAGGAAGTTTTCAACAGTAATGGGAGCTAAATGGGGATAAAGGGCTACTGTGATCGTTCCGTAATTCTTTACGTCAATTGCCACATACTTTGCGTCTGATACGTCAACCGCAGTCTGTCCCGATGGCGAAGCGCCGTCTCCTGTGGAGATCTTTTGGTTCTGCTTGTTGCTCGACGCTTTGCCGATGCCCTTGACCTCGCTTGACGAACCGC
>ONIJ01000051.1 GCA_900317875.1 uncultured Eubacteriales bacterium | reverse complement strand
GAGCTCTCCGCCTTGCTGTCGGACTTGCTGCTTGACGAGCTTCCGCAGGCAGCAAACGCTGCCGCCGACACAGCCAGCACCATAATAACCGCCAATGCTTTTGTGATTTTTTTCATTTTTGAACTTCCTTTCAAAATATTTTCGGGAATTGCATTTTTCGAATACGGATTCAAATGTATTATATACTATCTTGCTTAAATTTGCAATAGTCAACAGGAGTTACGGAGCAAAAAACAGCTTCCCGCAAGGAGAAGCTGTTTTGTCAGTTGAATTATCAGGCAATTAAGCCCAGTTGAGAGTATCGCTGTAGACGTTGATGTAATCCTGAGCGGAGCGCTCCCAGCTGTTGTCGCTCATCATAGCGCGCCACATAAGCTGGTGCCAGCCGTGGTCGTCCTGGATTCCCCAGAGAGCGCGGCGAACAGCGTGCTGCATATCCGCGGTGTAGTAGTTCTTGAAGGTGAAGCCGTTGCCGTAGTTGTCGGCGGAATCGAATACGGAGTCCTTCAAGCCGCCGACCTCGCGTACTACGGGGATGGTGCCGTAGCGGAGAGCGATCATCTGAGCCAAACCGCAGGGCTCCTGAGCGGAAGGCATCAGGAAAATGTCGGCGCCGGAGTAGATCTTTCTGGCGAGCTCGGGAACGAAGCCGTGACAGAAGATGAGTCTGCCGGGATACTTTGCCTGCATATGGTTGAAGAAGTCCTCATATTCCTTGTCGCCCGAGCCGAGGATTACGAACTGCATATTCTCGGTGTTCATAAGCTCCTCGAGTCCCATACGGACGAGGTCGAGGCCCTTGTGGGCTACAAGACGGGTAACCATTGCGACGAGCGGAATGCTCCAGTTGACTTCGAGAGTAAGTCTTTCCTGAAGTCTGCGCTTGCACTCGCCCTTGCCGCTCATATCTTCCTTGGTGTAGTTGCAGTAGATCTGATAGTCGGTAGCGGGATCGTAGCTCGCAGGATCGATACCGTTCTTGATACCGCAGAGCTTGTAATGACGGAGGTTGAGCTCGTCATGCAGGCCCCAGCTGTACCACGGATCCTTGATCTCGGCAGCGTAGCTCGGAGATACGGTGGAAACGCGGGTTGAGGTTTCAATAGCGCCCTTCATCATATTGAGCTTGCCGTTCATCTCGAGGATGTGGCACTCGCTTGCGGGAATGCCTACGCACTCGGTGTTAACCTCCCAGCCATACTCACCCTGATACTGGATGTTATGGATGGTGAACAGGCTCTTAATGTTGTAATACCAAGGTCTGTGCGAATAGAACAGATAGTAGTATACGGGAACGAGAGCTGTCTGCCAGTCGTTGGCGTGGATGATGTCGGGATGGAAGTCGATATAGGGCAGCATCTCGAGGATAGCGCGCGAGAAGAAAGCAAATCTCTCGGCGTCGTCATAGTGACCGTAGAGCGTGCCGCGCTTGAAGTAGTACTCGTTGTCGATGAAGTAGTAGGTGCAGTCGTTCCAGCGTGCCCAGAACAGTCCGCAGTACTGATGTCTCCATGCAACGGGAACCGTAAAGTTTGTGATGAAGTTCATCTGGTTCTTGAGATCCTGAGGGATGGTGCCGTAAAGCGGAACGACAATGCGGCAATCCTGACCTTTTCTGCAAAGGGTATGCGGAAGGCTGCCCGCAACGTCGGCAAGGCCGCCGCTGCCGCAGAAGGGATTCGCCTCAGAAGCACAGTATAAAATTCTCATTGGTGTTTCCTCCTATTTATATATAGATTACAACTTACATTTAACGTTTAAGCCCCTCGATTAAACGACCGACTTCTTCGCAATGTAAATCGGATAGGACTCAAAGCCCATCAGCGAACGCTCGTCCTTGATGGTGACGTCCTTATCAATGATAACATAGTTAAGGTTGGTATCCTTGCCGATTTTTGTATCCTGCATTACGATGCAGTTGCTCAGCTTGGCTCCCTCGCCCACATAAACGCCCTTGGAGATAACACAGTTCTCGACCTCGCCGTCGATAACGCAGCCCTGAGCGATTATGGAGTTCTTAACGCGGCTGGACAGTCCGTACTTCGACGGAGCGTCGTCGCGAACCTTGGTGTAAATGGGGTGCTTGGGATTGAACAGCTCGTCGCGGATCTCCTTCTTCATCAGATCCATATTGAAATCGAAGTAGTCGTTGATTGAGCTGATTGCCGCTGTATAGCCCTTGTTTTCAAAGGCGTAAACATTATACTTGCCTACCGACTCCTGAAGCACGCGCTTGATGTCGAGCTGATTGAGGCTGAGCGCCTGGCGGATCTTCTCCATAAGCAGACTCTTCCTAACCAGAACGGAGCCGAATACCTGATTGACAACCTCCTCGGTCGCACTGGGCTTTACGAAAATCTGGCTCACCTTGCCGTCGGCGTCAACGTCAACGGTCAGCGGACGCTCGTAGCCGCCCGGGACAACGCCCGTCTTGTAAACGAGAGTCACGTCCGCGTTTTTCTTGGAATGGAAGTCAAACAAATCGGTGTAGTCAAAGTTGGTGATGACGTTGCCGGGAGAGATCATCACATACTCCTCGCGGCAGTTCTCAAGATAGCCGTGCATATTGTAGATCGTCTCGACATAGCTCGAGAACGACTTTCCGCCGTAGGGAGTCAGCAGCGTGAGGTTGCTTCTTCTCTTGGAAAGGTCATATGCGCTGCCTGAGCCGACGTGGTCGGTCAGGGAAAGGAAGTTGCTCTTGGCAACGATGCCAACGTTGTTGATGCCCGAATTGGACATATTGGACAGTACAAAGTCGATCACTCTGTATTTGCCGCCGATGGGAATGCTTGCCGTTGTGCGGGAAGCGGCAAGCTCGGGAATTTTTTCATCAAGCGTGCCCGCGAAAATAAAGCCTAATACATCATTACTCCTCATTTACCAGACACCTCCGTTTCACTGTCGATCATTTCTTTTGCTTTGATTACCGCGCCTTCCGCGATGTGGGTGTTTTCGCCGATTACCGCGATACCCCAGTTGTCGCGGTTCTCAACCTCTTCGGGACGCTGTCCGACCTTGGCGTTTTTGCCGATCACGGTGTTTTCGGCGACGATGGCGAACTGAACGGTAGCTCCGTCCTCAATAACCGCTCCGGGCATAATGATGGATGAGTTGATCGTTGCGCCCTTGCCGATAGTAACGCCCGAGAACAGGATCGAGAATTCCAGATTGCCCTCAACCTCGCAGCCGTCGGCGATGAGCGAGTTCTGGATGTTGGCGTCGGGAGAAACATAGTGAGGCGGCATCATCGGGTTGCGCGAATAGATGTCCTTGAGGTCGAGAGTGACCTTGGGATCGAGCAGATCCATATTTGCCTCCCAGAGGCTGTCGATGGTTCCGACATCCTTCCAGTAGCCCTCGAAGGGATAAGCGAACATTCTCTCGCCCGCGTTCAGCATTGCGGGAAGAACATCCTTGCCGAAGTCGTGGCTGGAGCCCTCCTTGACCTCATCCTCGGTGAGATACTTTCTCAGCTCTTTCCAGCTGAAAATGTAGATACCCATTGAAGCGTTTGTGCTCTTGGGATGCTCGGGCTTTTCGTCGAACTCGTAGATCTCG
>ONIJ01000047.1 GCA_900317875.1 uncultured Eubacteriales bacterium | reverse complement strand
GGATGTCCGCCCGGATTATACAGCCTGATCCCGGCATGAAAGAACTTTCCCGTGAAATCCTCGTCATTTTCCGTCCGGAGAACATACTCGCGCATCAGCCTGCCGTTCTCAAAGACCTTGATAACCGGCTCCTTCTCCGTCAAAGGAATAACGACTCTTTTTTCGCACGGCATATCGTGCGTTGTGCGCCTCCATAAATAATAGTCCTCCGAACTGATAAATATACAGCTGCCTTTAACATCGACGGTTTTCTCCGCTATTGACTTTCTCAATAAGGCTTTTGATTTTATTTCGAGCAATATTTTAAGCCGTTTCTCCTCAGCTCTCTTTGCGGCTTCCGCCTGTTCGCGCGGATCCGGAACATCAATATAGATTTCATAATCCTTTCTCGCTTCAAACGCCGCCTTGTTTTTGCTCAGGGCAGATTCAGCTATTACGGCATCGCCTTCCGCATAGAACAGCTTAACGCCCTTTACGCGCAGCTTTGACTCGGCAAGCTCAGCCATATCCGAAAAGCTGATCAGAGCTAAACCGCCCTTTTCCTTAACAGCCTCGGCACGGGTATAGACATCTATATATTTTTTTACCGGAATGCGCTCCGCAACGTCGGTTTTCAGCTCAAGCTTTGACCTGATTTCACTGTTGACCGCAGCCGCGCTTTGGAGCTTTACGGTTTTTTTATTCTCGTAATAATAATCCGCGAACGGGGTGCGCTTGTCGTCGAGCACTTTCTTTGCGCTCTCGGAAACATAATAACGACGCGGATTTGCGCTGTCCTTTATCGCCACCCAGTAAAGAGCTGTGTTCAGCGCTACTACCTTTTGAATGCGCTTTTGATCCTCGGAAAGCTCGCGTGCGATCCTCTCGTTTCTCAGATTTTCATTGCCATAGAAAAATCCCTTATCCTCAAGCAGCTCATCCAACGACCCTCCGACAAACATCGGTACTCTGTAAATCATAGCCACTACTCCTCTATTTGATTCCGTTCTCCGCAAGCGTTTCAATATCTTTACCGATGCGGTGGTAATAATTGAGATTATTAGTATAAACCTGAGTTTTTCCGTTCGTTTCTACAACTGCCGTTTCGGTAGAGCTCCCGTACAAATCATTCCAGCTTTCGCCGTCGTTATCATTCTTTTCTTCAAGGCGGTTGAAAAACCAGTTCACCTCGTTTTCGCTGAGCAGACGGTCAAAGCATTTAAAACCTCTGACGCAGTTTCTCATCAGTCCTTTTATTTCCGCCTCGGAGGGAAAGCTGTTTGAATTCAGCGGAATACAGTTTGCTCCCGTTTCCCAGTTTCTGATTGAGAAAGCACGCCAGCCGTCCTCACACTTTCGAAAATACTGAGCGTGAGCACCGAAGCGCTGCTTGCAGTGTACGTACGCCCGCGTAACCGAACGGTTGCTGTTTGGACTGCAGTTGACCGTTGAAGCGTCTATCGGCGGCTTGGAGGCGGTCAGTTCTTTTATGCGTTCGCGGGTTTTTGCGTCGACAAACAGCTCCCAGTTATCGCCGTTTATCTCTGTTCCCCATTCTTCGGTGAGCAGTTTATAGCTGACCGGAGTAAAAACATCCTCGCTGCCAAGAAAAAAGCCGTAGCTCTTTTGTCTGCTGTTCATCTTATAGGGCATGCCGTCTAAAGCGTTGAAGCCGTACGACGCTATCTCAAAATCCTGATCGGGCTGAGCTGAGCACAGCGGCACAAAGGTTGCGGCTGTGACCTCGGATAACTGCGAATTTGACATCGCATATTCCGGTTCCGGCTGTGAAGGCGGCGGAGTTACGGGCATTTGAGGCTGATTTGCCGCCGGCTTTACGCTTCTGTTGCTGAATCTGCCCTTAATTCTAAACAGAAATTCTCTGTCGAACACGGCGGTATTTCTGCCGTCAATAAGCTTAACGCCCTTTAAATACTTGTCACAGTCAGCCGCTTCGGCAAAATCGTCGGCGCTTACCAGCGCAATATCGGCGGTCGGACTGATAAAATTAAGATTGAAGCAGGCTTTTATATAACCCTTGTTTTTCTTGATTTTTCGGATAATGTCGCCGGAAACAGCAGGCGTGTTCTCCGCATAAAGCACGACCTTGCGCGGATTATCCATTGCTATGCAGCAGCCCTCAATGCTGAAAAGATTGCTTTTGAGCGAAATCGGGTTATCGAGAATGCTTTTCGCGCTTTCGCTCATACAGATCGCACGCGGTTCCGAGCTTTCATTAAGCTCTGTCCAGTACAATGATGCGCTCACTATGTCGGCATTCCGGTAAAGCTCCATATTGCCCGACCCGTTGCTGCGAAACGCGTTTTTTCCTTCTTTTTGCTTATTC
>ONIJ01000150.1 GCA_900317875.1 uncultured Eubacteriales bacterium | reverse complement strand
TCCTCCGTGGAGAAAGGCACTTTCTTATTTCCGCCGTAGACACTGCTTGAGCTGGCGTAAACCAGATGCTCCACCGGATTGTGCCGACAGGCTTCCAGAATGTTGTAAAAGCCGATGATATTGGATTCGATATAGACATCCGGATGGTCGATCGAGTATCGGACACCTGCTTGGGCGGCAAGGTTGACGACGATATCAAAGCGGTATTCGGAAAAAAGCCGATCGATGAGACTCTTGTCTGCAATAGAGCCTTTGACGAACACATGCCTGACAGGGCTGCTTACCGCTTCCTTCTCAATCAACCCCAGTCGGTACTCTTTGAGCGCCGGATCGTAGTAGTTGTTCATATTATCGAGGCTGACGACGGTACCGCTGCTCATTTCCTTTAACAGACGGAGCACCAAATTGGCTCCGATAAAGCCGGGTGATCCGGTTACGAGGATGGTTTTACCGTTCAGCTCGACAGGTGTTTTCTCCATAGCAGTTAATCTCTCCTGAACAGATCGCGTGTATATACTTTATCTTTCACATCGTCAAGAACCGGATCATATCGGTTGGCGATAATGCAGCCGCACTTTTTCTTGAACCTCTTGATATCGTTTACAACCTGAGAGCCGAAGAAGGTGGAGCCGTTTTCCAGCGTCGGTTCGTAGATGATCACGGTGGCTCCCTTTGCTTTGATCCGTTTCATGACGCCTTGGATGCTGCTCTGGCGGAAGTTATCGCTGTTGCTCTTCATGGTGAGCCGGTAAACGCCGACGACGGTGTCCTTCTGTTTTTTCTCCTGAGTGGCATCGTACCGGGAAGAAGCGGTATAGGTTCCGGCGATTTCCAGTACGCGGTCGGCGATAAAATCCTTTCGGGTACGGTTGCTCTCGACGATTGCCTGAATCAGGTTTTCGGGCACATCGCGGTAATTTGCCAGCAGCTGCTTCGTATCCTTCGGCAGGCAGTATCCGCCATAACCGAACGACGGGTTGTTATAGTAATCGCCCACGCGGGGGTCAAGGCACACGCCCTTGATGATCGGGGCGGTTTGAAGCCCCTTCACCTCCGCATAGGTATCCAACTCGTTGAAGTAGGAGACGCGCAGGGCGAGATAAGTATTGACGAAGAGCTTGGTCGCCTCCGCCTCGGTGTATCCCATGAAGAGCGTCTCGATGGGATTCTTGAGGGCGCTCTGCTGCAGAAGTCCGGCAAATGTCTGTGCCGCTTCTTTTGTATCTTCGTCACAACCGACGATGATGCGGGAGGGATAGAGGTTATCGTAGAGGGCTTTCGATTCCCTTAAAAACTCCGGGCTGAAAAGAATGTTGTCCATCTCCGTTTTCTCCCGAATGTGGACGGTGTATCCGACCGGAATGGTAGACTTGATCACGACCGTCGGCTTGATTTCGCGGTTCGCTGTGGCGGATTTGATCAAGGCGAGGACACTCTCCACGGCGGAGCAGTCAAAGAAGTTCTGCTTGGGATCATAATTTGTCGGAGCGGCGACAATAATGAAGTCCGCGTCGGCATAAGCGGCAGCTCCGTCTGTTGTCGCTGTGAGGTCCAGCTTCCTTTTGCCTTTCTTTGCCTCATCCAGATACTTTTCGATGTAATCGTCTTGGATCGGAGAAATATGCTGATTGAGCTTTTCTACCTTTTCGGGCACGATATCAACCGCCGTGACCCGGTTGTGCTGAGCGAGAAGAACCGCCAAGGACAAACCGACGTAACCGGTACCGGCAACGGCGATCTTGTAGGAGCGTTCGACAGAGATCGGGGCAGTATCGGCTGTTTCCGCAAACATATCCGTAGGGTCGAAGCGCAACACCTCGCCCAATGCCTGGAGCTGTTCGATGGACGGGACATAGTCAAGTGATTCAAGCCGGGACAAAAGCCCGCGGTTGATTCCTGTTGCTTTGGACAGCTGTGCCTGCGTGAGCTTCATAGCCTTGCGGCGGGATACCACGGTATCGGCGAGCAGCTGCATCGATAATTTCTTCATGATTTCCTCCTTTGTCTTTTAAAACGACATTTTGCGTGTGGTGGGGATGTGCCTTATTACATCACTATCATAGCAGAATCAGGAGAAAAAATCAAGTAAAATGTTCAAAATAGATACAAAAATCGATTGAATATCGAGATAAAGAACGGAATAACAGATATTTTTGTCGCTTAAACAAGAAAAGATAAGCTGATTTTCATGCGAAATGTTTGGTGAAGCACACCGCGTTATCCTCAAGGACGCTTTTTGCAGCGACAAAACATGTCTTGCCCGCGTTTTCATTTTTTCGTCATTTTCAGCCTGTTTTCTGTAGACAAGGCGCCGTGTATTGTGTTATAATAATAAATCAGAACCCGTGATTCGCTTATGGAAAGAATGATGACATGCTTCAAATCAAACACATCTGTAAACAATACAAAACAGGGGCGTTTGTTCAGCAGGCGCTCAACGACCTTTCGCTCGATCTCAGAGACAACGAGTTCGTGGCGATCCTCGGTCCGAGCGGCTCGGGAAAAACCACGCTGCTCAACGTGATCGGAGGACTGGATCACTATGATTCGGGCGATTTGATCATCAACTGCGTTTCTACCAAGAAGTACAAGGGGCGCGATTGGGACGCCTACCGCAACCATTCGGTGGGCTTTGTTTTTCAAAGCTACAACCTGATTCCGCACCAGACGATCCTGCGCAACGTCGAGCTGGCGCTCACGATCGGCGGCGTCTCCAAAAAAGAACGCGTCTCGCGGGCAAAGGAGGCGCTGGAAAAGGTGGGCTTGGGGCAGCATATCCACAAAAAGCCCTCTCAGCTTTCGGGCGGTCAGATGCAGCGCGTCGCGATCGCCAGAGCGTTGGTGAACGACCCCGAGATCCTGCTCGCCGACGAGCCGACGGGCGCGCTGGACAGCGAGACCAGCGTGCAGGTCATGGAGCTGCTCAAGGAGGTCGCGCGAGACCGTTTGGTCGTGATGGTGACCCACAATCCGGAGCTTGCCGAGGAATATGCGACCCGCATTGTCCGTCTCCACGACGGAAAGATCATCTCCGACTCCGACCCGTTTGAAGCGCCGACTGCCCAATCGGAGCACAAAAAGCCCGGCAAGACCTCCATGAACCTGCTCACGGCGCTCAACCTGAGCCTGAACAACCTGTGGACGAAGAAGGTGCGCACGCTCTTGGTGGCGTTTGCCGGTTCCATCGGCATTATCGGGATCGCCATGATCCTGTCGCTGTC
>ONIJ01000037.1 GCA_900317875.1 uncultured Eubacteriales bacterium | reverse complement strand
GAAGCAGAACGCGAGCGCGTGAGCGTGGGGATTGCGAAAGAGATTATCAAAGAGCCTGATCTCGAACGTGATCAAATCATATGGTTCCTCGAGCGTTTTCTTGACGGCAATATCAAGGATGACGCCTTCCGCGCCTTCCTCGTTGACACCTTCCTCAACTCCGTATATCTCTACGACGACAAGCTCGTGCCGGTATTCAATTACACGGGCGAAAATAACAAAGTAACGCTAAAAGCCGTTGAGGATGCGGTAATTGACGGTACAGCCCCTTGTTCGGTTTTGTCGCCGTCTGGCAGACCAAAAGAAGGTACCCATTGGGTACCTTCTTTGTTTTGTCCATGATCCGAAGGCGTCGAGTACGTCGACAGGTAAATCGCTCAACCCGGAGCAGCGCGTTCGGGAACCTTTTTATTCCCGCGGCCTGAAGCGCGGAATTGCTTGCGTTTTCAAGCAATGTGATCCTGTTCCGCGAACTTACCGCCGGATCATCCGACATCATGTTCCCCATTGAAAAATTTTATAATCTGTGATACAATGACAGGGAAAGTAAAAATAAGGAGAATTTACAATGGACATCTTTATTGAACAGGTGGTAAAACGCGAAAAAACCATTAAAACGCTGATGACGAAAATCCTTGCCGTGGTTCTGCTTTTCGTGGTTCCGCTTTTCTTTGTATTTATCGCGCAATACACCAATTTTTATCTGATTATGGTAGGCTTCTTCCTGTTTATCGGCGGAATCTACATTGTCTGGTATGTGTTTGACAGCCAGAAGGTCGAGTATGAATACTCAATAAGCGGCGAGAAGCTGAACATTTCGAAAATCATCTCTCTCAGAAAAAGAAAGCGCGTTTGCCAGGTGGACATCAAGGAAATCCAGACGCTGGACATCGGCGACGACAAGGTAAAGGATATGCATTTCCGCAAGCTTTACTTTGCAACGATCAATCCCTCTCATACAGAGGAAAACTACTTTGCCTCATACAAACGTCCCGGATACGGAAAGTGCCTGCTGATTTTTAATCCGAATGAAAAAATTCTTAACGGAATGAGGCCCTACCTCAAGAAGGATCTCGTTTTACAGCACTTCGTAAACAAAAAATAACGGTGCAAAAATGGAAAGAACGGATAAAAACACGGTAAAAAAGGCGGCTGCGCCGAGGCCTGACAACGCCCACAAGGGTACGATGGGCACTCTGCTCAGCATTTGCGGAAGCTACGGAATGGCGGGAGCGGGTATCTTGAGCAGCCTTGCGGCTCTCAGGTGCGGAATCGGTCTGCTGAAATGGGCGCTGCCTAAGAGCATTTACCCCATTGCCGCGGCGAGAATTTCCGAGAGCGTTTTCCTTCCGCTTGAGGAGAACCTAAGCGGAAAAATCTCGGCGCGCAGCGCTGACTTTCTGCTCGCGCAAAGCGCCGACGCGGTGCTTCTCGGCTGCGGACTGTCGGTGTGCGACGATACGAGAGAGCTCGTTGAAAGCATTGTACGCCGCTGCGAAAAGCCGATGGTGCTCGACGCCGACGCGCTTAACTGCATAAGCCAAAGCCCCGATACTCTGAAATCCGCCAAGGCCCCCGTGATCATCACGCCTCATCCCGCCGAAATGGCGCGGCTCACCGGCAGCACGGCAGCGGAAGTCAACTCCGACCGCGAGGGCACGGCGCGGTCGTTTTCCGCGCGCTTTGGCGTTATTACCGTGCTCAAGGGCGCGGGAACGGTGATCGCCTCTCCCGAGGGAAAGATCCTGCTCAACACCACCGGCAACAGCGGAATGGCGACCGGAGGCAGCGGCGACGTCCTCGCCGGAATGTGTGCTTCTCTGCTCGCTCAGGGCGGAAAGCCCTTTGACTGCGCGGCGGCGGCGGTATATCTTCACGGGCTGGCCGGCGATTTTACGGCAAAGCGGCTCGGAAAAACCTCAATGCTGCCGAGCGACATTATTGACGAAATCCCGAACGCGTTTTTTGAATGCGGAATTATTTAAAACCAAAGGACATATATTAGTTCCAGACAAGGAGGTGCCTTATGGCAGCCAAAATTCTGAAGCTATTATGTGTCTTTTTTTCTGTCGTAACGGTGCTGCTCTGCGGCTGCGACAAAAGCGCCCGCTCAAAAGGCAAGGTCTGCACGGATTTTTCGGCGCGTTTTTCGGGAGAATACCGCGGTCTCGCCGTCGGCGGCGAAATATCCAACGCTCATCAGGGCGCCTGCACAATGCGCTTTGACTCGCCCGAAACGCTTTCGGGGCTGTGCGTTAGGTACCGTGGCGGAGAAATTACGCTCAAGCGCGGCGAGGTTGCCGTCAGCGCGGACAAGAACCTGCTGCCGGCGCGAGGCTTTCCCGAGCTTATCAGGGAATCTCTTGAAAAAGCCGCCGGCAGCGACTTGGAGCCAAAGGGAGACTCTGCCTATTCCCTAACCGTCAACGGCGAAGAATGCGAACTGAAAACGGACGCAGACGGGCTTCCGAAAAGCATCAGTTCACCCGCGCAGAAGCTGTACATAGAGTTCACTGAGCAATCGAAATTGGACGGATAGTGAACAATTACCGCTTCCAAAAATATTATGTAGTATCGGTATAATAGTCTGAAACCGGGCAAAAATATTGATAGAAAATTTTTGGAGCGTGAAAGCCTTGAATATAAAACGCGGAGACATCTACTACGCCGACCTCAGTCCGGTCGTCGGCTCGGAACAGGGAGGCATCAGGCCTGTACTTATCGTACAAAACAACGTTGGCAATCGGTTCAGTCCCACGGTTATCGCGGCGGCTATCACAAGTCAGCAGTCAAAGGCAAAGCTGCCGACTCATATCCCGCTGTTTGCGAACACCGCAGGTCTTGCGAGAGACAGCGTTGTGCTGCTCGAACAAGTGAGAACCATCGACAAGCGCCGCCTGAGAGAAAAAATGGGCACCGTTGACGAAAACTCAATGGACGCCATCAACAATGCGATCTCAATCTCCTTCGGCCTGAAATCTTAACTCGGCGCCACGCACACCGGCACGCCTGTTAAATACGTTTTGTTTTCCGAAAACGATTTGCCGATGGCAGTGACTGAGCAACGCCTGACGCAAGCCAAAAAAATATTTTG
>ONIJ01000021.1 GCA_900317875.1 uncultured Eubacteriales bacterium | reverse complement strand
GAGGTGCTCGGCGTGCATAAGGATTCCCGCGAGCTCGTAGCGGTAGAGCTCAAGGCCGAACAGCACGCCGAGTCCCACGTCGTCGATGCCGCCCTCCATAGCGCGGTCCATTGCCTCGGTGTGGTAGGCGTAGTTGTGCTTGGGGCCTGTGGGATGAAGCTGCTCGTAGCTTTCCTTGTTGTAGGTCTCCTGGAACAGAATATAGGTGCCGATTCCCGCGTCGTGGAGCTTTTTGTAGTTTTCAACGGTAGTAGCGGCGATATTTACGTTTACGCGGCGGATGGCGCCGTTTTTGTGCTTGATCGAATAGATTGTGTCGATGCACTCGAGGATGTATTCGATCGGGTTATTGACGGGATCCTCGCCCGACTCGATCGCGAGGCGCTTGTGTCCCATATCCTGAAGCGCGATCACCTCTGCCTTGACCTCCTCCTGGGTTAGCTTTTTGCGGCAGATGTGCTTGTTTTTGGCGTGGTAGGGACAGTAGGTGCAGCCGTTTACGCAGTAGTTCGAGAGATAGAGCGGCGCGAACATTACGATTCTTTCGCCGTAGAAATCCTTTTTGATCTGCTCGGCAAGAGCGTAGATCTCCTTGATTTTCTCCTCGTTTTCGCAGGCGAGCAGCACGCTTGCCTCGCGGTGGGTGATTCCCTTTCTGAGCCTTGCCTTGTCGATGATTTCGTCGATGAGCTCAAGGTTGTCCTTGTTTTCGTCGGCGTATTTCAGGGTGTCGCGGATTTCCTCATCGTTGATAAATTCCTCCGCCTTTAGTGATTTCGGATCGTAAATTGCCATTTTATTAATACTCCTTTAATTGTATTTCTGTTTATGTGAAGCACGGGCTCAGCCCTGCGCCTGCATTCCTTTATAGTCGCCCCTGTCGGTGACGATCCGGTAGCCGATCGCGTTCATCCTGCCCGAAAGGCATTTTATGCACTCCGCAGCCTCGTCTCCCGTGCAGATCTTGTTGTCGTAGATAGCGTAGTCCTTTCGGTGCTCCTTCGGCGACAGGTTCGGCATAACCACGTTTGCGCCGTGCAAAATCCCCATTTCCCTGCCTTTCGGGTGGATCGTGCCGAGAGCGGTAGTGGCAGGCAGCAGAATAAACGGGTTCATCAGCCGGATCACCGACAGCAGAGTGAGCGTCATTTCAAGGCTGCCCTGCGCAAAGTCGCGGAAAACGGTGTCCGAGTGCGGGATAAACGGTCCTATTCCGCACATCTGCGGGCTGAGCTCCTTGATAAAAAGCAGATCGTCCGCGAGGTTTTCCGTCGTCTGATAGGGCGAGCCCACCATAAAGCCCGCGCCGGTCTGGTAGCCGAGCTTTTTGAGCGTGTAAAGCAGGCTCTTGCGGTGCGCTCCGCTCATCTCCTTCGGGTGCAGCCTTGCGTAGTGCGCTTCGTCGGCGGTTTCGTGGCGCAGAAGGTATCTGTCAGCGCCCGCGCCGCGCAGCCTTTTAAGGCTTTCCTCGCTGCGCTCGCCGAGCGAGAGAGTCACCGCGCAGTCGGGATAGCGCCGCTTGATTTCCTCCACGATCCCGCACATCACCTCGTCGGTGAAATATCCGTCCTCGCCGCCCTGCAGAACGAAGGTGCGGAATCCGAGCGACCTGCCCGTTTCGCAGCAGGAAAGTATCTGCTCCCTCGTGAGCCTGTAGCGCACGGCGTTAGGGTTTGAGCGGCGCAGTCCGCAGTAGAGACAGTCGTTTTTGCAGACGCTCGAGATTTCGATCAGGCCTCGGATATAAACGCGGTTGCCGAAGCTTTCAAGCGCTCGCTTCTGAGCCGCCTTTCTGAGGATCTCGCGCTCATCGGCAGTTATGCCGTCGAGGAGAAAAACCAGCTCCTCCCTTGAAGCGGTATGATTTTTTTCGAGTTTTTCAATTATCGATATTGTTTTCATTTCTTTGAATAAGCCGTTTTGACGGTCGCGCCCGACAGCCTGCCGAGCTTGCCCGAGATGTTGTTTATGACGTTAAGATCGGCGTCGACCGCGACGCTGATTATACTGATATTTTTCTCCCGATAAGGGATCCCCATTCTTCCGATTATATAGGGCGCGGCGGCGTGAAGGATCTCGTTTATCGCGGGAACGCAGTCGGGCTCCTCGACGATAACGGTTATTACCGCAACGCGGGTTTCGTTTGTCGTATTACTCATTTTGTCCTCTTGATCAATAAAATTCGGCGGTGAGAAATCTCACCGCCGTTTATGCGCAATGCAGCAGCCCGCAGTTTTGCGGGTGCGATTTTGCAACGGTCTCAGCGTCAATGAAATTTCTGCTTTGAGCTTGCTGATATTCAATTAAAATGCCCGGCTTCCGCTTCCGTCCGAATGATTGCTGCTGCCCGAGCCGGAATCGTTGTCGGACTTGATCGTTCTGACGGTCGTGTGCTGAGTCACGAAGGTGTCCTCAACCTCATCAAGGTCGACCTTGCTGTTTGAAGCGAGGTCATAGGTACCCGATTTGCCCATATTCTTATATCTGGACTTGGTGATAAAGAAGAATACCACCGCGATGATCACGCCCGCTATGCCTGCAAAGGGACCTATCTTTTTGAGGGAGATCAACAGGATGTTGGTCTTTCCCATCGAATAGATGTCAACCGACTTGCTCACAAACGCCTTTGAAGCGCCGTACATATCTCCCGAATTGAGATAGGGCTTCATTTCGGAGATGATTGATTCCATACGGCTGTCGTCGTGAGCGAAATAATCCTTGACTTCGCCCTTATTGCGAATGATCCGGGTGTTGGATTTGCTGTCTATCACCAGAAGGATCGCGTTCTTTTGGAAGCTTCCGTTTTTATAGAAATTGTCGGCGCAGCTCTCGATTTTCTCAGAGGAAACGCCCTGATCTGTCGTGTAGATAATGAACTGCCAGCCTGTTTTTTTGCCTGCCTCCTGCATTTTGGTGAGGAGCTCTTCCCTTTTTGCGTCATCGCCGAAGATTTTCGCGCTATCGGTGAGCGCGTGAGTTGACTCTACGACGGAAACGCCCGTGTATTCGGCAGCGGCTGAAGTTAAGTCCGAGCCGTCGTCGGAAACCACAATGCCGGATTGTGAATCTTCGCCTTCAACGATGCTTTCGTTCAAGGAGTCCTCTGCCGCGAACGCCCCAAAGAACGAGGCGAAAACAAGCAGAACAGCTATTGTCAGCGCGGAGATTCTTGTTGTCATTTTCTTCATCATAAGAACAACATACCTCCTAACACGCCGATCACAAAGACGATCACGGCGATCGCCGCCGAAACGCCCGCGAGCTTGGCGACGTTTACGGGGAGCTGACCGTAAGCCTTGCCGGTCTGACCGTTGATCGCGTAGGGGATGAGATCGTCGTTGAACTTGTAGGTCATCATCCAGACGGGCATCAGATTATAGGTGTATGCCGAAAGATCGGTTTTTTCGTTGAAGCTCTCGGTTTCGAGTACGTCATAGCCCTCCATTGTGTTTTTGAGCACCTGCTCGGCGTACTCGTGCATTTTCTGCTCGATTATCGGCTCGACGTCCTTTTTGTCGAGGTCGCGCTTTTCCGCCTGAAAGCCCGAAAGGTAGCTCATCGCAAAGGGCTTTGCCTTTGTGAGGTCGTAGGGATGCACGCTCTGGAGCATATCTCTGCTCTCGCTTTTGAGGGCGCGCTCAAACACGTTGTTGATGATGACGTCGCCGCCGCGCACAACGTGGTAGATCTTGGTTTCGGTGTATTCCTTGTTGCCGCTGCGCCACTTGCGGATCTTTTTACCCGTAGCGGTGAGCTTTGCGGTTTTTTCCTCGTCGGCGTACCAGTAGGGGAAGTAGACGCCGTTGAGCTTTTTGACCTGCTGCTTGCTTGTGAAGCCCTTGGGAAGGAACCATCTTTTGCCGCACATAGCGAGAAAGCGCTCGGTTGCCTTTTCCTTTGAAAGCTCAAAGGGCACGACTCTGTCGGGGTTGAACTCGCCCGAAAGGCGGCTTCCGAGAACTACGGGATTGTAGCAGTAGAAGCAGGTTGTGGCGGCGGTCGTTGAGGTGGTCACGATCTCCGCGCCGCAGCTCGGACAGGTGTAGGAAACGGGATATTCCTCCTCGGCTGCCTCCTCGCCCTTTGCCTTTGCCTCCTCCTTTTTCTCCTCGGCACGCTTTACGTCGCGCTCGTCGTAGGTTTCGCGCTGCTCCTTCTGCTCGTTCATCTGCTGAACGGCAGAGGGTTCAAACTCGCCCAGGCAAAACTCGCAGGTGAATTTTTGTTTGTCGGGATCAAATTTTAAGGGCCCGTCGCAATTCGGACACTTATAATTCATAGTAGCCATATATTTGCTCCTATTGTGGGGATTTTAATAAGAAGGGCGCACGCAGTGTGCGCCCTTGGATTTCACTGTTTCAGCAGAAATTACTGCTTTGTTCCGCACTCGGGGCAGAATTTCTGTCCTTCGGAGAGCTGTGCGCCGCAGTTGGTGCAGAAGCGCTTTTGGGGAGCATCGGGCTTCTTGGTGCCGCACTCTGCGCAGAATTTGCCGGTGTTTACAGCGCCGCAGCTGCAAGTCCAGGCGCCTTCGGGAGCCGCCTGCTGAGGAGCCGCCTGCTGGGGAGCCTGCTGCTGAGGAGCCTGCTGCTGGTTCTGGTTGACGTACTGGGGATTCTGCATATAGCTGCCCATTACGTTGCCGCCCATATTCTGAGCCATACCCATTCCGAGGAACGCGCCCATAGCGCCGCCCTCGTTGTGGCCTGCCGCGTTGATTCCTTCGGCGATGTTCTTTGCCATATAAGCCTGCTGGTTCGCGCCGTCGCGGAGGAAGCTGACGGAAGCGCCCATCTCTGCACGCTTGTCGATGATCTCCTGGCTCTTGTCGCTGTAGGACGGGATACCCATTGAAACGCGGAACACTTCGAAGCCGCGCGCCTCGTTCCAGTCGTCGTCAAGGGCGTTGCGCATATACTGCGCCATTTCCTTAGCCTTGGAGGTGATGAAGCTGATGCGGTTGCCGTCGGCTGAATACTGGTTGAAGGCGGTGCCGAGCTCGGTTACGAACTCCTCGGTGTACTGTCTTACGAACTCGCCCTCAAACTCGAGGCTCTCGTTCTCGGTGATGGTCTCGGTGGGAATGACCTGCTGATAGAACTTGAAGGGATCGGTGACCTTGATAGAATATGAGCCGTGAAGGCGCATAAACAGCTCGGCCTCGTAGAAGCTGTCGTAATACTGAACAGGGCTTGTGGTGCCGAATTTCAGGTTTTTGATCTCCTTTAAGTTGATGTAGAAAACGTGCTGTGACTGCGAAGGGATTCCGCCGTACATAATACGCTTGAAGCTCTCTTTGATGGCGTCGCCGAACTGTCCGTTGAACAGCGAGGGCATTGAGCTGTTGTCAACCTTGAAATATCCTGCGTCAGCGGTGTAGTCAACGATCTTGCCGCCGTCTACGAGAATCATCATCTGCTCGTCATAAACGTGAATGATGGAGCCGTTGGATACGATGTTGGAAGAGCCCTTTCTGTTCTGGCTCTTGCCGTTCTGTGTTACGAGCTGTCCCGGAGCGATAACGGTGTGTTCGCCCATGGGAGAGGGCTCGATGACTTCTAACCATGTGTCGGCAAGTCCGCCTTTTACGGCGTTGACCGCCGCTCTGATAATACCCATAGTAAATTCTCCTTTTCAGAAAGTATTGTTACGGAACGTCCGCTTGACGCGCATACCCGTATTACATTAATAATAATATTTTTTCAACAAAAAATCAAGGCTTTTTGTTTTATTTTTTGTCAGTGATCCGAACAATTCAGGCGGCATCGGGAACCGGCCGGTCAGAACGCCGTCCTGCGCCTTGTCTGCTCCTTTACGGAGTTGAATTTCCACACGCGGGTGTTGACTTCGATCACGCCCGTTCCGCAGTATTCGCAGAACTTCTGGCCGAGGTTCCTTACGGGCGCGCCGCAGTTGGGACAGGTGAGCCCGAGTCCCTCGTTGTAAACGCCCATGGCATCGGCGTCCTGAACGTAGAGCAGCTCTACATCGTAGACGGTCTGGAGCTTTACGTCGCGGTCGCCGTTTATCACGTTTCCGTCGGAGTCCTCGAGGCAGCAGTACATTCCGACCGCGCTGCTGAAGATAACGCTCACCGCCGCGCCGTTTTTGTTGTAGCGCGAAAGCTGGGTGTCGTGGATGACGGGCTCGGTGTAGTACTGGTGCTGACCGTTTTCGTTGAGGTTCTCGATGATCTCCATGATATGATTCTTCAGAGCGAGGGTTATGTTTTCGGGCAGCGTGGCGGTTGAGCCGGTCGAGATCGCGTTAAGGTAGCCGCGCAGCACCGCCTGCGCTCCCGTGCGGAAGTGCTCGTAGTCAAATTCGGGAAAATCCTTTTGAATAGTAGGCAGATAAATATCGGTCATCGAGTGGATCGAGCGCGGAGTTTCGCTGAGCTTGCGCTTTTGCTCGCTGTAACCCTTTAAGAAATCCGATGTACCGAAAACCTCCCGCGACACCTTGGAAAGCTTGAATTTAATGAAAAATCCTATGCCGACAATCACCAGCAGCAGACCTGCGATGACCGCAAGCGGAATGATAATTTTCTCCATAGCGCACTCACAAAATATATTACTGCTTTTTGATTTCTATTCCCAGAACGTCCAGGCTCTCCTGATCGACGGGAGAGGGACAGGACGACATAAGCTCGCTGGCGTTCTGGACCTTCGGGAAGGCGGTCACGTCGCGCAGGCTGTCGGCTCCGCAGAGCAGCATCGTAACGCGGTCGAGTCCGATTCCCATTCCGCCGTGCGGCGGAGCGCCGTATTTGTACGCCTCAACGAGGAAGCCGAACTTAGCCTCGATCTCCTCGTCGGTGAGCTTCAGCGCGCGGAACATCTTCTGCTGCAGCTCGTAGTCGGTGATCCTCATCGAGCCGCTCGAAAGCTCAACGCCGTTGAGCGTGAGGTCGTACGCCTTGGCGATGACCTTTGAAGGATCGGTGTCGAGGTATTCAATGCACTCCTCCTTGGGCATTGTGAAGGGATGGTGCATCGCTACCCACTCGCCGCTCTCCTCGTCCTTTTCAAAGAACGGGAAGTCCACGATCCAGAGGAACCTGAATTCGTCGGGAATGATCTCAAGGCGCTTTGCCACGGTGAGGCGCAGCGCGCCGAGGGTCGAGAGCACGGTGCTGTTTTTGTCGGCGACAATAAGGATAACGTCGCCCTTTTCGGCGCCGAGTCTTTCGTAAATCGCCGAAAGCTCCTCCTCGGTCATAAACTTCTTGAACGAGGCGTTGGGTTCGTCTACCCATCTTACATATGCAAGTCCCTTTGCGCCTATGCCCTTGGCAAACTCGGTGAGCTTGTCGATCTCCTTGCGGGTGTAGACGGAGGCGGCGTTCTTGGCTACGATCGCGCGGACGGA
Organism: uncultured Eubacteriales bacterium; assembly: GCA_900317875.1. GTDB lineage: Bacteria > Bacillota > Clostridia > Oscillospirales > Acutalibacteraceae > Ruminococcoides. The sequence goes on along the minus strand of ONIJ01000021.1, from coordinate 26,696 downwards.
GCCGCCGTTTTCAATAGCGCCGGTGAACACTCCGAAGCCGCAGTCCTTAACGAGGTCGGAGATGTCGCGGATCTTCATATCAAAGCGGATGTCGGGCTTGTCGGAGCCGTAGTTGTTCATAGCGTCGGCGTAGCTCATACGCGCGAAGGGCGTGGGCAGATCAACATTCATAACGTCCTTGAACAGGCGTTTGAACAGTCCCTCGTTGATTTCGAGGATGTCCTCGACGTCCACAAACGAGAGCTCCATATCGATCTGAGTGAACTCCGGCTGGCGGTCGGCGCGCAGGTCCTCGTCGCGGAAGCAGCGCGCGAGCTGAATGTAGCGGTCAAAGCCCGAGAGCATCAAAAGCTGCTTGTAGATCTGCGGCGACTGCGGCAGCGCGTAGAATTTGCCGTTGTGGATCCTCGAGGGAACGAGGTAGTCGCGCGCTCCCTCGGGAGTGGATTTTATCATCATCGGGGTTTCGATTTCGATGAAGCCGTTCTCCGCGAAGTAGTCGCGGGCGGTCTTGGCGATTTTGCTGCGGAGCATAATGTTGTTCTGCAGCGGACGGCGGCGCAGGTCGAGATAGCGGTACTTGAGCCTTACGTCCTCGCCCGTCTTGCTGTCGTCTACGATCTCAAACGGCGGCGTCTGAGCCTTTGAGAGAACGCGCAGATCATTTACAACGATCTCTATGTCGCCCGTGGGAATGTCGGGGTTCTTGGCGCTGCGCTCGCACACGGTTCCCTTTGCCGCGAGGACAAACTCGCTGCGGCAGGAAAACGCCTTGTCAAAAATCTCTCTGTCGGTAGTATCGTTAAAGGCGAGCTGTACTATCCCCTCGCGGTCGCGCAGGTCGATGAAGATAAGCTGTCCGAGGTCGCGGGCGCGCTGCACCCAGCCGCAGACGGTTACCTCCTTGCCTACGTCGGAGATGCGAAGATCTCCGCAGTAATGTGTACGCTTCAAGCCTGTCATAAATTCAGCCATTTTTAAGTCTCCCTTTTTATATCTTAAACGCCTTTTCGTCGGCGAGCAGCAGAACCGCAAATTTCTCGGCAAAGCTGTCGTCGAGCGCGAGCTCGGTTTGCTCGCCGCTTTCCATATTTTTGACCTTGGCGCGGTTTTCGGCGATTTCGTTGTCGCCGAGCACCATCGAATACTTCGCGCCGATTTTGTCGGCGTACTTCATCTGAGCGCGCAGGCCTCTGCCGACGGAGTCGGTTTCGGCAGCCGTGCCGCACTCGCGGACCTGTCTGAGCAGCGAGAACGCCTTCTGTTTTGCGTCGTCGCCCATTGTGGCGATGTAGAGCGCGCAGACGTCGGTGTTTGGGATCTCGATCCCCTGGGCGTCCATTACCATAAGGATGCGCTCCAAGCCTATGGCAAAGCCGAGAGAAGGCATATGCTTTCCGCCGAGCTCCTCGATAAGTCCGTCGTATCTTCCGCCGCCGCAGACGGTGCCCTGAGCGCCGATGCAGTCGGTGACGAACTCAAATACGGTCTTGGTGTAGTAGTCGAGTCCGCGCACGATCGTGGGATTGATCACGAAGTCAACGCCCGCGCAGGTGAGGTATTTCCGAACCTCGCCGAAGTGCGTCTCGCACTCCTCGCAGAGGTAATCGGTGATTTTGGGAGCGCCCTCGGCAATTTTGTGATCCTCGGGGCTCTTGCAGTCGAGCAGTCTCATAGGGTTCTTTTCGAGCCTGGAAAGGCAGGTTTGGCAAAGCTGCTCCTTGTATTCGGTAAAGTACTCGCGCAAAGCCTGATTGTATTTTGCGCGGCACTCGGGACAGCCGATCGAGTTGATTTCGAGGTGAACGCCGCTCAGTCCCAGGCGGTCGAGCACCGACTGTGCAAGACAGATGATCTCGGCGTCGGCCACGGGCGACTGGGTGCCGTACTCCTCAACGCCGAACTGGTGAAATTCTCTGAGTCTGCCTGCCTGTGGCTTTTCGTAGCGGTAGCAGGACACGAAGTAGCTCGCCTTTATGGGAAGTCCCTCGTTGTCGAGCGAGTGCTCGAGCACTGCGCGCGCGGCGCCCGCGGTTCCCTCGGGGCGCAGAGTCACGCTCTCGCCGCCCTTTGTATCAAAGGTGTACATCTCCTTTTGCACAACGTCGGTGGTCTGACCTACGCCGCGCGCAAAAAGCTCGGTGTGCTCAAACACGGGCGTGCGCATTTCCTTAAAGCCGTAGGCGCGGCTCTCCTCGCGCATTATGTTTTCGATAAACTGCCAGCGGTAGCTCTGCTTGGGCAGCACGTCCTCGGTTCCCTTTATTTTTCTGGTGATCAAAGCCATAAGCAATCCTCCGTATTCCCCTTTTCGGCAGCCAGCCGGAAAAAGTTCTGTCTAAAAATACATACAAAGACATTATACATCATTACGCGCCCGTTCGCAAGCCCAAAATTTACCGCGAGCCGCGGTTCCCGGTGCGCCTTTGCAACGTGACGTTGCATCCGGTGCGCCTTTGGAGAGAACGGCGTAATCTAAGGCTCGGACTAACGGCGCGTTATACAGTCGCGGAATTATTAACGTTTCCAAACACGCAACTTAAAGCGCGGGATTATTAACGTATCCAAACGCACAACTTAAAGAGCGGGATTATTAACGTATCCAAACGCACAACTTAAAGCGCGGGATAATAAACGTTTCCATACACACGCTCCGAGCTGCGCGAATTACGCGTCGAGGTACTCGACCTTGATATACAAAAAACCTGACCGTGCTGTGCGCAAGGTCAGGCCTGAATTATTTTTTCCACTTGTCAATCACCATTTGCAGATACGGGAGCAGGTCGAAGCCCATCCGCTCGTACAGCCGTTTGGCGCCTTCGTTGTCGTCCTCCACCTCTATGCGAAGCCGGGCGATGTCCTTTTGGCTTTTCAGAAACTCAAAAAACTCGGTCGCAAGGCCCTTTCCGCGCTTTGCCTCGTCGATAAATATTTCCTCGATCGTGACGGAAACACCGCCTGCCTCCTGAGAAAACGTCTTTGACAGCAGCGCGAAGCCGCAGGGCTCGCCCTCGTCCTCGAAGATATAGCACTTCATATAGTCCGAGGAGCGCATAAGCTCGCTGAAGGTCGCGTCGTAGTTTTCCCTAGGAACGGGTGATTCGACCGCTTCGGAGTGGTAAAACTCGTCCACATATTTATAGTAAAGCTCTCTGTCGAGAGGAGTGAGCTCACGAAACATTTACATTTCCTCCAAACGCTTTGCGGCCTCGTTAAGGTCCTTGCACAGATAAGAGATCATCGGACGGATCTCCTCGGTCGGCTGCAAAAAATCGGGAACCATAAAGGTCGTCATTCCCGCGGCGAAAGCGGATTTTATTCCGTTTATGCTGTCCTCGAACGCCGCGCAGCTCTCGGGAGCGACGCCGAGCTTTTTCGCGGCGGTGAGGAAAACCTCGGGATGAGGCTTTCCGTTGACGACCTCCTCGGCGCAGACGAGCTCGTCGAAATATTCGTCTACTTTTGCGATGCGGAGATTCAGCTCTGCCGTCCTGCGAGAGGTTGAGGTGGCAAGCGCGATTTTAATATTGTTTTTTCTGCAGACCTCGAGGATTTCATAAAGCCCCTTTTTGGCGGGGATACCCTCGGACTCCACGCGGCGCACATAACGCGCCCTGCCCTCGTCGGCGAACTCCCAATAGGGAAAGTCGTCGCCGTAGGTTGAGAGGTAAAACAGCTCCACCTCTTTTTTTCGCCTGCCGACGGTCTGCTTGAATACCTCTATATCGTAGGGGTAACCGCGCTCGTCCATCATCTTCTGCCAGTTGTCGTAAACCAGCCGCTCGGTGTCGAACATCAGGCCGTCCATATCAAAAATCGCGCCAAGTACCATATTTTCACCTGAAATTTTATAAATCAATAACGAGGAACTCGCAGCTCATCGCCTTTAAGGTGAGCTTGTTGTCCTCAAATTTGCTGCCGAACACAACGCGCGCCTCGGAGTAGCCCGGAGGCGGAGTGATCTCCTCGTCCCTGTCATACAGGTTGAACGCGCAGTAAACGGCGGTTTTGTCGTCGTGACGGATGTAGGCGAGCCTTCTGTCGTTGGCGTAGGCGCTGAGAAATTCGCCGTCCCAGAGCGCAGAGCACTCAGCGCGGAGAGCGCCGAGCTTTTTATGCCACTCGATAAGCTCCTCGTCCTCCTTGCCCCACGGATAGCAGCAGCGGTTGAACGGGTCGCGGTAGCCCTCCATTCCCGCCTCGTCGCCGTAGTATACGCACGGGAAGCCCGGAAGGGTGTACTGCATAGCGGAGGCGACCTTCATCAGCTTTATGCCGAGCTCGCGGCGCTCGGGACTGAGCTTTTGCTGAGCCTGCCAGCTTCTGTCGCGGTCGTTGAGCGGCTCGCCCGCAACGATTGTGAGAGCGCGCTCGGTGTCGTGAGTGGAGAGCGAGTTCATAAGAACCCTGAGCACGGGACGCGGATAGTTTTCGATAACGCTCATAATCGCCGCCATCGTATAGCGCGCGTCCTGACCTCGGCAGAAATCGAGGATAGCGCCGCGGAAAACGTAGTTCATAACCGTGTCGAGCTGCTCGCCCAGCAAAAACTTCCTGCGCGCGCCGTAGCTTTCCTTGTTGCTCGCGTCCTCCCAGACCTCGCCGACGATCAGCGCCTCGGGATTTTCGTCCTTTACCGACCTTCTGAGGTTCTCCATAAACTCGTCGGGCAGCTCGTCGGCGACGTCAAGACGCCAGCCTGAGTTTCCCAGACGCATATATTTGCGGATGATACCGTTCTCGCCGTTGATGTACTCGTTGAAGGCGGGGTCGGTTTCGTTCACCTCGGGCAGGGTGTAGAAGCCCCACCAGCTGTGATAGTTGTCCGGCCACTCGTTGAACTTGTACCAGCTGTAATACGGCGAGTTTCGGTCGCGGTAGGCTCCGCCGTCGCCGTATCTTCCGGAGCGGTTGAAATAGATGCTGTCCGCGCCCGTATGCGAGAACACGCCGTCGTTGATGACGTGGATCCCGCGCTCCCTGGCAAGCTTGCAGAGCTCGCGGAAGTCGTTTTCGTCGCCGAGGATCGGATCGACCTTGGAGTAGTCGCCGGTGTCGTAGCGGTGGTTGGAATAGGCCTCGCCTATGGGATTGAGGTAGATGCAGCTCACGCCCAGCTTTTGCAGGTAGTCGAGCTTTTGCGAGATTCCCTTGAGGTCGCCCATAAAGAAGTCGGTGTTTGTGATCTCGCCGTTTTCGTTGGGCTGCCACACGGGCAGGGAGTACCAGTCCTCGTTGCGCTGAAAATCGGTGCGCTCGAGCTCCTTTTCCTCGCCGCTGAAATAGAAGCGGTCGGGAAAGATCTGATACATTACGCCGCCGACAGGCCACTGAGGAGTTGTGAAGCCCTTTTTGTAGCAGGTGATCTGCCAGCTTCTTCCCGGGTGCTCGGAGACCTCGCTGATTTTATAAGGATCGCCGGGAATGATGTAGCGGAAGCCGTACTCGGTGTGGAGCCTGAAAACGTACCAGTACAGGCCGATGCGGTGAGGAGTGAAGTCGCACTCCCAGATTTCCGCCTCCTCGTCAAAGGTGCCGCACCAAAGCATTTTGTGGTATTCCCAGTTGTAGTCGTAATCGTATTTTACGCAGAGCTCAACGTTTTTTGCGCGCAGGCTGCGCGGAGCCAGAACACGGAAATGGACCGTGGTGTCCTGCTCGACCGCGCCGAAAGGCGTGCGGTAGAACTCTCGCTGTGAATCAAACGGTATAGGCATAAAAATATCCCCTCGTATTTACATATTCGTGTACAGTATATCACAGAAAAGGCATTTTTTCAACAGCAAAGCCCGTCAAAACGGATTTTCGGAATAATTCAAAAAAAGTTGTCAAAACTTCCGTTTTTGTTATGATGTTGTGCCAAATCGCCCGCGCCGCCCTCGTCGCTTGCAGGAAAACCTTGCGGCGATACGGCTTCAAAACGTGCAATTTCAACAAGGCGGCGGAATTCGGGAGGATCGCAGAATTTGCGGGCGGCAGGTCAGAAAGCGCGGCAAAAAGCCCTTGCATTTTAATATGCCTTATGATATAATGTCCCTAAATTCCGACAGGCTTTTGCGCGGAAAAAGGTTAAAGAAGGTTAATGTATGAAAAGAATTGTAAAAATCGCGGCTGTCGTGCTTGCTTTCGCGGTTTTCGCCGCCTGCTTTTCGGGCTGCGGCACAATAAGCTTTGAGAGTCCGGCGTCATCCCCGGCTTCGCAGGCGGCAAGCAAGGTCAACGCGGAGAAAAAACAGGTTTCCCAAATCCACGATAACGTCGACTTCACCCATCCCGACCTTGTTATCGGGGACGGCGACTATTCCGCAATGGAGAGCTTTCTCGGCGAGTGCGAATCCAAAAAGTGGGACGGCAAGGTCATTCAGGTGACCGGCATCAACGAGCAGAGGATCAAAAACTGCTCCGTTCAGGAAAGAAACGCCGAGGGAAGCGGAAAGGGCGCTCCGTGGGAGCTTATCGGGGGAACCTTCCCGACCGAATATCCCGCCGACAATGCCAAAATCACCGTTACAGGCGTGCTTCACTACGACGAATCCACCTGGGTAAGAGTTCTTATGGTTCCGAAGGACCGGGTAGTCGTAGAGCGATAAAACCGTAAAACAGCCCTTCCTTTGCGGAAGGGCTGTTCATTTTGAATAATGGCGATCACAGAAAAAAACGGCGCTCCGATTTACCGGATGCTTTTGAGGAAATTCCGATCAGCCTGATCCGACCGAAATATTCAATACTCGGTTTTCACTTTGTCGAGGTTATACGTTTCCCTGAACTCACGCAGGTCCTCCGGCGAGCGGATAAGCATTACCTCGGTAAAGCGCCCGTCCTTTTTGTCCTTGAAGCCCGCCACCTTTTCGCCCGTGCAGATCGAGCTCCGGATCACGGCGTATTGGGTTTCGGGATCGTATCCCACGGCCTCAAAACGCGCGCCGCGTGAGGAGGCGTTTTTGCCGAAGCTGAGAATTTTATGCCTTTTCATACCGACACCTCGCATAAAGAGCTTGTTTTCATTTATATAATATCAGAAAAACATTCTGTTGTCCACACGAAAAACCGAGCAATATCGACAAACTTATACCACTTATAGTATTTTTCCACTTTACAAAGCAAGAGGTTTATTGTATTATACTATTGGCATTTTTACAGATGTATACCGAAACGCGAAACCAAGCCCTGCTATGCAGGGATTTTTAACGCGCGGCGGTATAATTTATCCGGAGGGTAAGTATATGATAAAACTGTACATCGACCCGGGAACCGGCAGTATGCTTTTCGCCATTCTGATTGGCGTAATCGGCGCCGCGGGCTTTGTGATCCGAAACGCGATCGCAAAAATCCGCTTTATGCTGACCGGCGGCAAGGGAAAACGCGAGGAAATGAAAAAGGCTCCGCTCGTTATTTTTTCCGACGACAAGAGATACTGGAAAAACTTTGAGCCGATTTGCAGAGAGCTTGACAAACGCGGCTTCGACGTCAAGTATATGACCGCGTCGGAGGACGACCCTGTGCTCGACAATCCTTACGCTCACGTTCAGGCGGAGTTTGTCGGAGCCGGCAACAAGGCGTTTTACAAGCTGAACTTTCTCAACGCGAACATTGTTTTCGCAACCACACCCGGACTTGACGTTTACCAGTGGAAGCGTTCAAAGGGCGTTGACTACTATGTTCACATCGCGCACGCGCCGAACGACATAACGCTTTACCGAATGTTCGGCATCGACTACTACGACGCGATACTGCTTTCGGGCGATTATCAGATCGAGCAGGTGCGCAAGCTTGAAAAGCTGAGGAACCTTCCCGAAAAGGAGCTCGTCAAGGTAGGACTGCCGTATATGGACGATATGGCGAAAAGGCTCAGCGACGACACGGTTGAGAAATCCGAAACCAAAACCGTGCTTCTGGCTCCCTCCTGGGGCAAGAGCGCGATTTTTGCCCGCTTCGGTGAAAAAATAATCAGCGAGCTTCTGAAAACGGACTATCACATCATCGTCCGTCCTCACCCGCAGTCGGTTTCCTCCGAAAAGGAAATGCTCGATAAGCTGATGGCAAAGTTCCCCGATTCCGACAGGCTTGAGTGGAACTACGACACCGACAACTACGAGGTGCTCAAAAAATCCGACGTTCTGATCTCGGACTTCTCGGGCGTTCTGTTTGAATTTTCGCTCGTATACGACAAACCCGTCATCTACACCAAGCCCGAGGTGGACTGGGCTGAGTATGACAACTGGTGGCTCGGCGAGGAGCTGTGGACGTTCAAGACTCTGCCGTCGCTCGGCGCGGAGCTCACTCAGGACAACTTTGACAACCTTACAGCGATCATCGACGACTGCCTCAACAATCCGAAGTTTTCCGAAAACCGTCAGATCGCCCGCGACGAAACCTGGGCGAACTGCGGCAAAGGCGCGGAGCTTGTCGCCGATTATCTGATCGGCAAATATGACGAGCTCAAGGAAAAAGAATCAAAGAAAAAGGATCCCGAGAAAAAGGATCCCGAGAAAAAGAAATCCAAGAAAAAAGAATCAAAGAAAAAGGAGGAAAAATAAATGTCGTTTCCCGAAATGCTTTATTCGTTCTTCCTGATGCCCATTCAGCTTTTGTTCGAGCTGGTGTTCAGCTACGCCTATATGCTCACAGGAGAGGATCCCGGACTTGCGATCATTGCGCTCAGCCTTGCGATCAACCTTTTGGTGCTTCCGCTTTACCGCCGCGCCGATATGATGCAGGAGGAGGAGAGGATCCTCGAGGCAAAGCTGCACGACGGCGTCGCCCACATCAAAAAGACCTTCCACGGCGACGAGAAGACGATGATCCTGCAGACGTACTACCGTCAGAACAACTACAGCCCGCTCTACGTGCTGCGCAGCGCGGTTTCGCTGTTTCTGGAGATCCCGTTCTTCATCGCTGCTTATCAGTTCCTTTCGGGACTCACGATTTTAAACGGCGTTTCCTTCGGCCCGATATCCGACCTCAGCAAGCCCGACGGACTTATTCCGCTGGGAGGGCTTTCGGTCAATTTGCTGCCTATTCTTATGACGGCGATCAACGTCGTTTCAACCGTTATCTTCACCAAGGGATACCCGCTCAAAACCAAGATCCAGCTTTACGGTATGGCGGCGTTCTTCCTTGTGTTCCTCTACGACTCTCCCTCGGGACTTGTATTTTACTGGACGCTCAACAACCTGTTCTCGCTTGTTAAGACCATCTTCTACAAGATCAAGGATCCCAAGAAGGTGCTGAAAATTATGCTGCTGTGCATCGGCGGCGCGCTGATGGTTTTCGGCGTTGTAAACTTCTTCCTTTCGGGAGTCATCGAAGAACTGCTCATCTTTGAGGGTATAGGCGCTCTGCTTGCGATCCCGTTTTTCGTCGGACTCATCAAGAAGAAAACAAACTATACTCCGCGTGAATTCACTGCCGAGCCCAACAAAAAGCTGTTCAGATTTTCCACGATTTTCCTCGCGGTTCTGACGGGCATTCTCATTCCCTCGGCGGTTATCACCGCTTCGCCTCAGGAGTTCCTCATAGTGGGAACCGACCTGCACCCCGTTTGGTACGTCGTGAGCTCCTTCCTTACGGCTGCGGGAATGTTCATTCTCTGGCTCGGAGTTTTCTACTGGCTGTTCTCCGACAAGGCAAAGGTTGTTTTTGAGAGAATAATGCTTATTATGTGCGGAGCCGGCACGATCAACTACCTGTTCTTCGGCAACGACTTCGGCACGCTTACCGCCGATCTGGTGTACGACAACGACATCCGCTTCACGCTGCAGCAGCTTCTTATCAACCTGCTGCTGTTGGTAGCCGTTTCGTGCGCGCTGCTGTTTGTGGCAAAGAAGCACGCGAAGATCATTCAGGGCGTGCTGCTGACCGCCACGCTCACGGTTCTGTGTATGGCGGGAATAAACACGGTGGGAATTTTCAACTCCGTGGCGCAGATCGATATGGACGCGCTCGCCGACAGCGCCGGTCAGCCGAAGCTGACGCTCAGCAAGGACGGCAAAAACGTTGTTGTCATTATGCTCGACCGCGCAATGGGAGAATATGTCCCATATATTATGGACGATAAACCCGAGCTCAAAGATAAGTTTTCGGGCTTCACCTATTACTCCAACGTAGTATCCTCCGGCGGCTATACCAACTTCGGCGTGCCCGCGGTATTCGGAGGCTACGAATACACCACCTATGAGCTGAACAAGAGAGACGACGAATCCCTCGAATCAAAGCACAATGAAGCGCTCAAGGTTATGCCCGCGCTGTTTGACGAAAACGGCTACAAAACGACCGTGTGCGATCCTAGCTACGCAGGCTACAAGCAGATACCCGACCTGACTATTTACAATGATTATCCTGACATAAACAGGTACATCACCCAGGGCACGGTGATTTCGGAGGGCAAGCAGCCGCGGATCATTCCGAGCCGCTACCGCAACTTCTTCTGCTTCAGTATGATGAAAATCGCGCCGCCGAGCATTCAGCTCGCGCTGTACGACTCCGGTCACTATCACCAGATGACTCCCGCCTTCACCACCTTTGAGAAGTCTTACGAGGTGCTGAAGAATATGTCGCGCATCACCAAGATCGACGACAGCGCCAAGAACTGCTTTGTGATGATGACAAACGAATCGACGCACAACTTCGTCACGTTCAAGGACGATGATCTGCTGGAACAGGCGGATACGCTGTCGACCGACCCGTCAAAAACCAGCCTCACCCACAACGGAATAGAGCTTGATTTGAGCGGAACCAGAATGTACTCGCTGTACATCACGAATGTGGCTTCGTATATGCGGCTTTGCGAATGGTTTGACTACCTGAAGGAGCAGGGAGTTTATGACAACACGAGGATAATCCTTTGCTCGGATCACGGCAGAGCCACACAGCAGATCGAGGAGCTGTTCATCGACAGCTCGGCATACGACAGCGATGAGGAGGTAAGGTACGGCGACGTCGAGTTCTTTTATCCGCTGCTGATGGTCAAGGACTTCAACAGCAAGGGCGCTATGCAAACCGACGACAGGTTTATGACAAACGCCGACGTGCCGACGCTTGCAATGAAGGACGTTATCTCCGATCCCGTGAACCCCTTCACAGGCAAGGCTATCAACGACAGCGAAAAGACCGCTCACGACCAGTATGTTCTCGGCTCGGACGAGTGGGATCTTTCGAAAAACGACGGCAATACCTTCCTGCCCGGCAAATGGTATTCGGTTCACGATTCGATCTGGAACCCGAATAACTGGAAGCTGCTGAAAAAGAACGCAGTGCTGCCCGACTGAAATCAACAGTAAAAAGCAAAAAAAGAGCTGCCATTCACCGAAATGAATGGCAGCTTGATTTTTTATATTCAGGAGTTGCTCAGGTTTTCCATAAATCCGTTTTTGTTCTCGATCGCGGTTGTGGTAGGTCTGCCGAGGTCGGCGCGCGCGCCGATCGAGCACTTGACCTCGATTAAGCTGAGCACGCTGCTCTGCTTGGCGTTTTCAAGCTCTCTGTCGAGGTCGGCGTAGTTGTCCACCGACACGGCGTTCGGATAGCCGCACGCCTTCGCCGCCGCGACGACGTCGATTTTTGAAGCGACCGTGGGCATTCCTCCGACAGTTTCGTGGGCGCCGTTGTTGATCACGATGTGAACCAGATTTTCGGGAGCGTTCGCCCCGATCACCGCCATTGAGCCCATATGCATAAGCAGGGCTCCGTCGCCGTCAACGCACCAGATCTTGGTTTCGGGCTTGTTGAGGGCAACGCCGAGAGCGATCGACGAGCTGTGCCCCATAGAGCCGACGGTCAGAAAGTCGTAGCCGTGCTTCTGGCCGTTTGCCTCGCGGATCTCAAAGAGCTCGCGGCTCGCCTTGCCTGTTGTTGAGACGATGGGATCCTCGCCCGACACGTCCACGATGTGCCTGATGATTTCCTCGCGGATCATCAGGTTGTCGTTTTTGTAATCGACCTTTTCGGAATATTCAAGCGCCCCCTTGCGGATCACAAAGGCGACCTGCTTGCCGTTTTTCAGCAGCTCCCTGAACTCGTCCATCTTGGCGGCGGCCTCCTCGTCAGAGGTGTCTTTGCCGATCACAAAGGAGCGGATGTCCATATCGTCGAGGAGCTTTACGGTGACCTCGCCCTGATAGATGTGCTGAGGCTCGTCGTGAACGCCGGGCTCGCCGCGCCAGCCGATGATGAACACCGCGGGAATGGCGTAAACCTTGTCGTTTAACAGCGAGGCGACGGGATTGATGATGTTGCCCTCGCCGCTGTTCTGCATATACACCACGGGAACCTTTTTCGTAGCGAGGTGATAGCCCGCCGCAATGCCTACGCAGTTGCCCTCGTTTGCGGCGATAATGTGGCGGTGCTTGTCGATCCCGTAGGTGTTGATGAGATAGTCGCACAGCGCTTTGAGCTGTGAATCGGGAACGCCCGTATAAAACTCCGAGCCGATTATTTCAATTAATTTTTCAACCTTCATATTTATCTCTCCGCTTACAGTTCGTCGATTAATGTGATGATTTCCTTGAAGGGCATCAGCATTTCGTCCGCTTCAAGCGCCCTGTGGTTCTTGAGGATGACCTCGGCGGTCTGCCTCATTGCGGGGAAAGCCGCGCGCATAAGCTGGTTGGCGTAAATCACGATGTTGACGCCGTGCTTTGAGAGCTCCTCCTCGGTTACCGTGTTGAAGCTCGTGGGAACGACAACGAGAGGAGTTTCGGGATCGGTTTCCCTGAATTTGTCGCAGAACTCAAAGATCTCGTCGGGCTCTTTTCTGCGGCTGTGGATCATAATTCCGTCCGCGCCCGCCTTTACGAACGCCCCGGCGCGTTCGAGCGCGTCGTCCATTCCTCTTTCGAGGATGAGACTTTCGATTCTCGCGATGATCATAAAGTCATCGGTGAGCTGAGCCTTTTTGCCGGCGGCGATCTTCGCGCTGAAATTCTCGATGGAATCCTGTGTCTGGACGACCTCTGTGCCGAAAAGCGAATTCTTTTTAAGGCCTGTTTTGTCCTCGATGATAACGGCGGAAACGCCCATTCTCTCGAGTGTTCTTACGTTGTATACAAAGTGCTCGGTCAGTCCGCCCGTGTCGCCGTCGAGAATAATCGGCTTGGTGGTGACCTCCATAATGTCGTTAATAGTGCGCAGACGCGCCGACATATCGACGAGCTCGATGTCGGGCTTGCCCCTGTCGGTGCTGTCGCAGAGCGAGGAAACCCACATAGCGTCGAACTGATCGAGCTTTCCGTTGTTCTCAACCACGGTTTTCTCGGCGATGAGTCCCGTAAGGCCGCTGTGAGCCTCGATCGTCTTGACGATCGGGCACATACTGATAAGGTCGCGGAGCCTTCTTCTTCTGTACTCGGGCATACTGAGCTTTTCCTTGAGGCGCTGATCGATTTTTCTGACGTTTTCGTTGTAGGTGTAGGGTACCTCAACAAGCTCGCCGCCGTATTCGGAGAGGAGCTTTACCACGTTTGCGCGGATGGCGGACTCGGGACCGTTTGCCCAGTTGTCGCCGTGAACCACATAGTCGGGCTTGATTTCGGGGATGACGTCGTCATAGAGCATACTGTTCTGCACAACTACCCTGTCTACTCCGTCGAGCGACTCGTAGAGCCTGATCCTCTCCTCAAGGCTGATCGTCGGGAACTTGTTGTATCTGATGAGCGCCTCGTCGCTGAGCGCGCCGATGACGACCTCGCCGTATTTTTTGGCGTTGCTTATGATATTCAGATGACCGTCGTGGATCACGTCGGTGCAAAAGCAGGTGTAAACCGTTTTCATATATCTAACCTCTAATCAATTGTATTGTACGGGGATTTTTACGCTGCAATGCTCAAGAGCCTCTCTGAACACCTCAAAGAAATCCCTGATGTCCTGCTCGTCGATAGCGCCGAGCGCGCAGAGACGGAAGGTGTTGGTGGTGCTGATTTTTCCGGGGTAAATAGTGAAGCCTCTCTCGTAGCAGTAGTCGTGGACCTTTTCAAAGCTCCAGTTGGGATCGTCGGGATAAATCGCGGAAACCACGAGTCCCGCCTGCTCTTCGCGTTTGATAACGTCCTTGAAGCCGAGCTCGTCAAGGCCTTCGTGAATGGCGTTGAATACCCTTGTGTGGCGCGCCCACTTTGCCTGTTCGCCCTCGGCCCAGTATTCCTTTAAAGCCTGGATCGTGGAGTAGATCGTCTGAACGGGCGGAGTGAAGTGCATTTCTCCGGTGCGCTCAAAAAAGTCGTACTGCATATAGAGGTTGCAGTAGTAGGAGCGCTTGGGATACCCGGCGCTCTGCTCGATTATGCTCCTGTTGCCGACGATGAAGCTCAGTCCGGTGAAAGCCATCAGTCCCTTCTGGGCCGACGCCATACAGAAGTCGATGTTGTCCTTTTCGATGTCGATCGGGCGCATAGCGTAGGTGCTTGTTGTGTCGACGGTGAAAACCGCGTTGTACCTGTGAGCGAGCTCGCCGATCTCCCTGATGGGGTTCAGGATTCCGGTGCCGGTTTCATTGTGGGTGGTGTGAACGAGCGCGATGTCGGGATTGTCCTTCAAGGTCTGCTCAACGACCTCGAGATCAGGTCTTTGATCGACGGGGAACTGCAGATCGATGTGCGGCAGGCCGTAGTAACTGCAGATCTCCACCGCGCGGGTGCTGTAGGCGCCGTTGTTTACGACGAGAACCTTACCGCCCTCGGGAAGAAGTGAATTCAGGCACACGTCGATGTTGATCGTGCCGGAGCCGCAGAACAGCACGGAGGTGTACTTTTCAAGATCTCCGTGGACGATTTTTACCAGATCCTCGCGCAGGCCCTTCATAAGTCCGCCGAACTCAGCCTCTCTGGGACAGATGTCGGGGACGATCTGGGCAAATTTTACGGTGTCGGTGGTCGTTGAGGGACCGGGATTCAACAGAACGTTTCTTTTTACGCTGTAGGGTACTTTCATTTTTATCCTTCTTTCTTCACATCATAAATCGTGTCTATCTGTTTTAGCTCGTCAAAGGTGTCGATTTCGACGATGTCCTCGTCGGTGCACCCTCTGACTTCTACCTTGTATTCATCCTTAAAGACGACCAGCGGGACCTGCTCCCAGTAGAGGTCGTGTCCGCCGGGCTGATCATACGCCTGAGCAAGGTGCTTCGAAAGCGACGCGCCGTCCTCCGCGTTCCAGTAGGAAATTCCCACCATCTGCCAGCAGTCCTCGCCTGCGACCTTTTCTTTGGTGATGATCCCGTTTTCGACCTCAAAGCACCAGTCGTCGGTCTTGTCCTTTTTGATTGCGAGGAAGTTTGACTGATAGTGATATTTCTTTATGATACCGGGATTTGTCAGCAGCAAATCCGCCTCAAAAACATAGGCGTTCTGCAGCAGATCCTTCGCGAGCAGAACCGAGGAGATGTTGTTCGCCTCGTTGTAGAGGGTGTTGTCGATGAATTTGATCATCGGATATTTATAAAGAAGCTGGTCGAACTGCTCGCCGAGATAACCTCTCACCACATAGATCTCCTCGATCCCCGCTTTGATGCAGGCGTCCAGAAGTCCGTCGATGAGCCTTTGCCCCTTTACTCTCACAAGCGGCTTTGGCGTGTTGAGCGTAATCGGAACCATTCGGCTTCCGAAGCCCGCCGCCATAAACACGGCGCGCCTTGCGCGGCAGGGCTCGAGGGCTTCGAGTCCCTTCCGAGTGATTTTTCCGCCGGCGGCGTATCCCGCTTTCTCAAGCGCCGGAAGCGTTCCGGCGGTTTGCGCGGACAGTTCGGTGTTATTCTCTGAAATCTCGACCAAGGCGTCGAACTCGGTTCTTGTCAGCTTTGCATTCATTCGATCGCACTCTCCTTTGCTTATTTTCATATATACCTTCAGATTTCACAACCTCAATTCTAATATAAAATGCGGGTTTTGTCAATTTAATCGGCAAGAAAAACCGCTAAAACCGCGCTGTTTTCCGATCGGGAAAAATTAGGCGGGTATGATGTGTAAAAATTTGATGAAGTATATTGTTTTTAATCCGAAAATGTTGTATAATGTCAATATATATCCGATTATTGACAAAGACAGGTGATTATAGTGAGCGACCGCAACAGGAACGATTATTATAATTTGGATAATTTCGATGACAGCATAGACAGCCGCGATTACCGACGCCGTCAGCCGAACCGCAGACAAACCTCATACAACGGCAGGCCGTCGTATGACAGGCGGCGCCTGAACAAAATGCGCAACTACAGGCGCACAAGGAACCGCATCATCATTGTTGTTTCGCTGATTCTTGTGGTTACGCTCGTGGTGCTTATGATCGTTCTGGCGTTCAACGGCTGCGGCAAAAAGGACAATAACAAGGGCGTTTCCACCCAGCCTAAGCAGAGCTCGGTATCCGAAACGTCAAATACCGACGAGAAGCCCCAGCCCAAAAACACGGATGAGAAGCTGGCAATCGACACCTTTATCGAGGCCGAGCCAAAGGACGACAACAGCAGCGGCTACAACGCGGGCTCGATTTACGTTTGGAACCAGGCGGGCTTTGAGGTATTCGGCGGCGACGAGGAGAGAGCAAAGCTCTATTCCGACACCGTCAACGGCCTTGCGGATAAGGTTCCCGATATGAACGTGTACAGTATGATAGTTCCCAATCACACCGAAATGGGACTGCCGCGCCGTTTATGGGCTAAAAACGGCGGCGAGGCTTACACCAACTCACAGGCGGACAGCATCAGGAGCGCCTATGAGAGTATGGATAAGGATAAGGTAACGCCGATCAACGCTTACAACTACCTGTCCGAGCACTGCAACGAATACATCTACTTCAATTCGGATCATCACTGGACGGGACTCGGCTCTTATTACGCCTACAAGGCGTTCGCCGACACCCTCGGACTTACCGCGCTTTCGCTCGACGACTGCGAGGAAAAAACGATCGACGGCTTTACCGGCTCGCTGACAAACAACGCCGACGGACTGAAGTCCGACACGGTTCACTACTGGCACCTGCCCTATTCCGTTTCGATGGAAATCACCCACGAGGGCGGCAGCACGGAGTCCTATAACAGCCCGTATTTTGACGAAGAGGCGAGCGGCTCGCTGACCTACGGAGTGTTCATCTGGGGCGACAATCCGCTTACCGTAATGAAATCGAACAGCGAAAAGGCCGAGAGCGGAAGAAAAATTATGGTCGTAAAGGAAAGCTACGGCAACGCGTTCGTGCCGTACCTCACCCAGAATTTCGAGGAGGTCCACGTTGCGGATATGCGCTCGTTCCGCCAGGTATCGGATTCAAATCTTCAGACCTACTGCCGTCAGAACGGCATTACCGATCTGCTCTTCATCAACGGAGTGATGAGCGCAAACAACGGCGATTTGCTCGACAGCATGGAAGACCTGTTCAAGTAACACACAGCTTTTTTTGAAGGGAGGCGACGCAATGATAGCGGAAAACGTTAAGGGTACTCTGTTCGGCAGCATTTCCGAGGGGTTGTATTCGGCATATGTGAGCTCGTCGGCAATCAGCAACAGAAGCGCCTACGTTGTGACTCGCAAGAAAATCAAAGAATATTTCGACGGCGTTGTCATTGCGGTTGCCGAATTTGAAGGGCTTGAGGGCGAGCGGCTTATCGTATCCCAGCCGGGAGAGGTTTTTTATGAGCCCGAGCTGCGCAACCTTTTATCCAAGCTCAAAAACATCACCGTAAAAAGCGTGCGCTGTCTGTATGAGAAATCCTGCGGAGGCATAATTTTCTACAAGACAAGGCAAAACACGAAAATACTGCTCGTCAAGAACAACAACGGCAGATATTGGAGCTTCCCGAAGGGACACATTGAGGACGGCGAAACCGAACAGGAAACCGCCATCCGCGAAATCAAGGAGGAAACGGGGCTGGACGTAACGCTGGTCAACAACTTCCGCGAAATCAGCGAGTACTGCCCCTTTGGAAAAATCCGCAAGCGCGTGGTGTTCTTCCTCGCCCGCGCCTTCACCGACAACGTGAAGATCCAGGAGGAGGAGATCGACAGCTACATCTGGGTAGATCTGCAGCAGGCGCGCAAGCTCTGCTCCTACGACAACGACCTGCGCATAATCGAAAAGGCGGAAACAACTATTCATCTTATGAGAAACTGATATGGCGACTGTTTTGTTATACAACATAAAAAAGGAAAAGGCGGCAAAGCTGAAAATGCTGTGCCGCAGCTTCTTTATGGAAGCAAAAGATGTTGAAAAAGCCGACTACGGCAAAACGCTCTCTTTTTTGCTCGGCGAAAGCGACGATCCGCATTCGGAAAGCGGCGCGGACTTTGACGACGAAATGCTGTATCTTGCCGATGTTAACCCGAGCTTTCTGGGAGTTTTTTTGGATCAGCTAAAGCGGAAAAAGCTCACAGTCGCCCTTAAAGCGGTAAAAACCGAAACTAACGCGGGCTTTTCGTCATATCGTCTCCGCGATGAGCTGTGCGCCGAGCGCGAGGCTATGTCGCAAGGAAAAACCGCACATTAAAAATGACAATCATCAGCCGCCCGGCGGGAGCTTTTCCGCCGGGCGGCTTTTTTTTTAATATAAAAAACAGGCGCAGCCGCATCGGATGATGTGACTGCGCCCGTAATATTCTCAGATTCCTTCGCGGCGAAGTTTTGCGAACTTTGAAGATTTTTTATCGAGGATACTGAACGACGCCTCGGTGGGAATGTCGTTTTTGCCCGATTCGATATAGTTGCGGAGAACGCCCGTGAGAACGAACGGACGGATAAATGTGGAATGAATAACAGACCAGATGATCACTCCCAGAATTGCCGCAACGACAAGAGCGAGGTTAGTGGGGTTAGTAAGAAATTCGGGGGTATCTGTTTCGAGTCTTACGCCCGCCTCAGCGATTTCATCGGCGAGTGTGCGGAACGCGCCGGGAATAAGCATAAAAATACCGTAAGCGATACCGAAGAACGCGCCGCCGATGACGATGAGCGAGCCGATTCCGATTCCGAAGATCCTTCCCAGGTTCTTTGCAAGCGTTTTTCCGTGCTTAAAGAATATCACCGCGCCTTCGCAGGTCGCCTTTACCGAGCCCTGGCTCTCGCGGTAGAACACCCATCCCAGGCAGCAGTCGCAAAGATATGAAACAATTACCTGTACGACGGAGGAAATGATCGAGCCGATCGTGTTGCCCGTGTCGCCGCCGACAGCGCTGCCGATATTTGTGATGAGCTTTCCGATCTGATTGAAAATGCCCTTGATAACACGGGTTACGGCGAAGTACGCAGCCACGGTCGCAAAGCGTCTTTTTACAACGGCTTTTCCTTCCTGATAAACGTTATCGGGGAGCTCGCCGTCGGCTACTCCCTTTGTCATCATGGCGATCTGCGCCGCTTTCAGTGAGTAAGACACAAACCGCGAGATTATCGCAACGGCAATAATTCCGAGCACCAGACCGAAGCCAAGTCCGATCAATCCCCTTCCCGTCGTTTGGTCGAGAATAATGAATCCGAGCGCGCAAAGCGCCGCCAGAAGAACTATCGACAGAAAATCGACGAGGAGCTTCCTGAGAGAAAAGGTCAGCGTCTTTTTGTAAACTTCTTTATTTGTCATTTGGTTTTCACCCTCCTGTTCGTCGCCGTGCTTTTTGCCGCGCCGTTTAAATCGGCGGCAGCCGCTGCCGGCAACTGTTTTTGCGATAATAATTTTACCACATTACGCACTTCGGCGCAACAATAACCGTCAAAAAAACGAAATGTTTTTTCCGCAAAGGGCAGCCGCACTTTTCGGTCAGACGTATTCCCTGAGGATCTTCCATTCATCCTCAAGCCTGTCCATACCGAACGCCGCGTTCGCGGGACTTGTTGACGGCAGCTTCACCGCTTCAATGCCGGTTGAGGGAAAGATGTATTTTTTGTACAGGTTATAGGAAGCCGCTCCGTTGCAGAAAATCCGCTCTGCCCTGCTGTTTTCGAGGATGACCGAAAGGTCGTTTGGCACAACGTCCCTGATGGAGCTGTCAGACGAGCCGACTATGGTACAGGAATGAATTGTATCCCACATTGCGATATGACGGCGCAGCGCCAGACTGCGCTTTTCGTCCGTAGTCCGAGGCACCTCCTCGCCGAACAGCCTTGCAAGCAGCTTCCAGAAACGGTTCTGCGGATGACCGTAGAAAAACAGCGCCTCCCGTGATTTGACCGACGGAAACGAGCCGAGAATAAGCACGCGGCAGTCTTTGTCGAACAGCGGAGGTATAGGATGGACAATTTTCTGAGGCTCTGACATAACAAACTCCTTGAAACCGTTTTCGCGTATGCCGGATTGCCGCAGAAGAAAATATCAACGCGGCGCTCCGGCGCTGACCACTGTGAATAATTATAGTTGACTTTTGAAACAAATTCAACCGCAGCGGCGAATAATACGTAAAAAATCCCCGCGAAAGCTTCACCTGACGCGAAATAACGCGGCTGAGATGAACTGAAACGCCGGACGCACAAAAATAATCCTAAAGTATCAACCATCTGCGCCGGATACCTTTGGAGCTGAGTAACATCGGAAATAGTTACCTTTCCGTTGCCGTTCAGCGTGTAGAAGCACACATAAAAAACCGTTCCGTCCCTGAGGTTGAGCGGATTGAGGTCAAAGCTGTAGATCGAGCCCGAAACAAGAGTGCAATACTCCCTTTTTGCTGCCGAACGAATAGAACTCGGTTTTGGAGCCGGAAATATGGCACATCGGCTGCGAGCCTGCGGCGGAACGGATTCCGTAGTTTCGCCTGCCCTGTAATCGGAGGAAGCGCGATAACTCGCAGGCGAATCGGTGAAAAACGGCACGGTAGTAAACTCGTTTCGGTCTGAGTTTGACGGCGACGGCAGGCTGAGCATAAGGGACGTTACCGAAATCCAGCGCAAAATGGCGGGGCTGTGAGCCAAAATTCCGAAAGCTCTGCAATGTTCAATCGCCCGTTCCGCTCCGTAAAGTGCATTTAAAAGGGTTATCCCGATTGAAATCCTCTCAAAACCGTATTATAATATACTTAAAAAGCGAGCCGAATGGTATTTGAGGCAGCTCAAAAAAGTAATAATTATTTATTAAAAATAATGAACCCAACGCAGAATACCGTTGTCTTATATTATGTAAGACCTTTAAAACTGCTTGGAATGATCCAAGGCAATAAAAAATGAGGAACGGCAATGGACAAAAATGAGATAAGGCTGATGGTTCAGCAGGCAAAAAACGGCGGCTCAAGAGCGCTGAACAGTTTATTGGAAATGAACAGGGACAGGGTGTACGCGATCGCTTTTGCCCTGCTGAAAAACAAGGAGGACGCCGAGGACGCAATGCAGCAGGCGTTGATTGCCGTGTGGCACAACATCGGCAGGCTTGAAAATCCCGACGCGTTTGAAAACTGGCTGTACAGGATCACATACACAAGAAGTCTGAATATTTTTAAGTCACGTAAAAACAAAGAAATGGTAATAGAGAACGACATCGGCGATATGCCGCAGGCTGAGCTTTTTGAAAGCGAGCTTATGCTTCCGCAGGAATACGCCGAGAATAACGATTTGCGGGAAAGGCTGTTTTTGATAATCGACTCGCTTTCCCCGGTTCAGAGGGAAACCGTGGTGCTTCACTACTTCCACGACAAAAGCGTGAGCGAAATCTCCGAGATTATGGACTGCTCGCAGGGTACTGTGAAGTCGCGGCTTTACCTCGCCAGAAATTCAATCCGCACCGAAATCGAGGAGCAGGAAAAGCGCAGCGGTCAGAGGTTCTTCGGCTTTGCCGTGGGAGTTATCCCGGTCGGAAGATTTGTCGCCGAAAACACGGCAAAAACTTTGCTGTCGCCGCAGACGGGTGCAAAGCTTCTTCTCGCCGCTCAGCAGGCGGCGCAGATTTAGCCGATTACTCGCTTATACGCTGCTTTGACGAAAACGCAATGAAAACTCTTGTGCGGCAGACGAAGGAAAAATCCGGCAGCTCCGAGGTCACCTCCTATTTCTCGGACGGACAAAAGACAGATGAAAAAACCTTTACCGCGCGCGCAAACGAGCTTGCGGGAAACCCTTCGCAGGTGTTGATGCGCAGTTCCTCTTCGCTTCGCGGCGCATACCGCCCGGGCTATGAAAAGCTGTCGCTCAGCTCGGCGCCGATCGCGATGACCTACGACGAGGCGGTGACTTATCTGCGAAAAGAAATAGGCGAGGAGGACGCTTACAAGACCGCGCTTCCCATTGCGGGAACCTACAACTTCTTTTTAAATGAAGCGGAGCATTATTCGCTGACGATACGGGAGGACGGCTCGTGCGCCTGCGTGTATCTGCGCGACGGAGATTTCTTCGGCAAGTCTTCCAAAAGTCTTTACTCGACAATGCGCTGCAGGGTAAGCGACCTGAAAAAAACGGGCGATACGGCATACACCTTCAAGCTGACCGACAGGCGCCTTGACCAAACGCCCGACACAAGCGGCACGGAGCGTATTAACAACAAAAATACGCAGGTGACCTACACCAACAACGGAATGAACAGCGACAGCGAGCTGACCGTTTATCTGAAAAACACCGAAATCACTGCGCTTCCCGAAACGGTGAAAAGAAAATATCAGAGCAAGATAAACCGTATCTCAGACATCCCGATTGCACAGAACCTGCTCTACGACAGTGCAAACGATTGGCTGTTCTTTGAAAACGAAGGAATCGACCGCTACGAAAACAAATAATTGCTCAAAACGCACCTTTGCTATTGCCCTTTCCGCGCTGATGTGCTAAAGTAATCCTATAGTTTTATTTTAGGCGGTCCGTTATGAAAAAGTTGCTTATTTTACTGCTGATTTTCCTTTTTATCCCCACTCTTTCCGCGTCCGCCGCCGAGTCGGTTTCGTTTTCGACGGGAAGCGTTGAATGCAGAAACAACCGCCTTATCGACGTTGAGGTGCGCGCTCAAAGCGGCAGGAAGCCGAGCGCCGCGCTTTTTGATTTCTATTTTGACAAAGGCCTTCTGGAATATCGCGGCGCAAGCGCGCCGAACGGCTCGACTGTCGTCGCCGATGAATACGAAGATCGCGTGCGTGTTTCTTATCTGTGCTCTTTCGGCGCGGAGGTTTCCGACTCCGCGCCGATTTTTACTTTGGAATTCAAGACGCTTAGCGAAGGCAGCGCCCCCGTGAATTTTAAGGTCGAGGACTGCGTTGACTGCGACACCCGGCAATTGGATATAGGAAACTGCGAAGCGGGAACGGTTACGATCACTCCGAAGGCAAGCGAAAGCGCGGGCAAAGCGGATAACGGAAGCAAAGCGGAAAATTCCGCTTCCGAAAAGTCCAAGTCATCAAAAACCTCAAAAGCGACAAAAAATAAGTCGTCAAAAAACGAAAAGGAAACCGCTCCGACGACTGAATTAACCGACCTCGGAAAGCTCACAACAGTTGAGCAAAAAGCGAATGACAGCCTCAGCCCCATGATCGTGCTCTGCGCCTCTGTCGCGGCGCTTACGGCTCTTTGCGGGTATATCGCGTTTCAGATAATTGAAACGAAACGAAAAAACAAATCCGACAAATAATGCTTTGAATCGGGCTCGATCTTGCTTTTCCGCTGCCGAAATGCTAAAATGAAACCAAAACGGAGGTATCGGCTATGAAAAGATTTCTTTCCCTCGCACTGGCTCTGATTGCTGTCGCCCTGCTCTGCAGCTGCAGAACAGAAAAGAAAAAAACCGAGATCGTGTTGATGTCGAAGGCGTCGGAATCCGAAGAGCCGAACCCGCTTGACGCGCTGCTGAAAGACTACGGCTTTTGCGGCGTGGTGTCCGTGACTCAGAACGGCAAGGAGATCTACCGTCAGGCGTCAAATCCCGCCAAAAACAGCGGAGACGTCATTTCGCCTGATTCGCTGTTCTGCATCGGCTCGGTGTCCAAGCAGTTTGCCGCAGCAGCGGTTTTGCAGCTTCAGGACAAAGGACTTCTGAGCACAAGCGACACGCTGGACAAATATTTTCCCGAATGTCCCTACGGCGGCGAGGTGACGCTTAGGCAGATGCTCTCGATGCGCTCGGGCATCGCGGAATTCTATGATGTGGAAAACTCCGGCGGCTGCGCCAACGAGCTGCCGAGAGGCAGCTTGCGCGGCGAAGTGACCAACGACAACACTATCGCCGAAAACCGCGAAAAGCTGACGGCGTGGCTGTTTGAGCAGCCGCTCGACTACACGCCCGGAAGCGAGTACCGCTACACCAATTCCAATTACTTTTTGCTGGCGCAGATCGTTGAAAAGGTTTCGGGCGAGCGTTACGAGGATTATATGAAAGCCCATATTTTTGAGCCGCTCGGAATGAAAAACACGGGCTTTATCGATGAAATGATGAGCGATCCCGGACTTGTGAAATCTCCTCACGAGGCTAAAACCGTGTATGTCGGCATCACGATGGGACTGGGAGATATGATTTCCTGCGCAGATGATATGGACCGCTGGCTCGCGTCGTTTTCAGGCAACAAGATCCTCTCCTCCCCAGCGCTCAAGGAGATGTCGGAAAACTACTCTGCCAAGGACGGCGGCGCCTACGGCTACGGCGTGATCCCAAACGGAAAGGGAGGTCTGTCGCATTCGGGATTCTTCACCTCGTACTCCGCGTTTGTGTTTGTCATACCCGAAAAGAACTACCGCTTTTTCGCCGTGACCAACGATATGACGGCGATGTCGGACGACCTTTCAAAGCTGAGCTCCAAGCTGATTTTAAAAACGATGAAATAAAAAATCACCCCTTCGGCAATCCCAAAAGGCTGCCGAAGGGGTTTTTCGGTTTTCACTGCGCATTGAACGTCAGATAACAGGCAAAGCGGATTTGTTTAGGTATTCAATGCGCGGACAATTACTTATGCTTTATTTCCGAGAATCACGTCAAACTCGGCGAGATACTGCTGCAGAAGCGTTGCGTCGTTGATGTCGACTGCTCCGTTGCCGTCGACATCCGCGCAGGTTAAACTTCTGCCGGTAAGCGCCGAATATTCCGATATATGGCGCTGGATAGCAGTCACGTCGCGAACATTCACCTTGCCGTCGCCGTTTGCGTCGCCGTAGGTCACAGGTCTTTCAATTACGGTAACGGTGAAGGTATACGACGCGCCGTCGGAGGCGGAAGCGGTGACGACCGCCGTTCCGGGAGTTTTCGCGGTCATTTTGAACCCGTCGACAGCGACGCAGGAGTTGTCGGAGGTCACCGTGATAACGGCGCTGCTGTCCGCGGGAGTCAGCGCAAAGGTCAGATTGAGCGTTTCGCCGACCTGCATATTGAATTCATCGCCGAGAGCCGCAAGCTCTCCTGTGGGCGAAATGGTCGTTTCGGGAACGTGGTTATCGACAAAGTTGATGCCGTTTTCGGCGGCGTATTGCTCTGCCGCGCTGCCGGTCCTGCCGTAGATAGTGAGCTTCTCGGAGGCGCGGATCGAGTTGTCGGCGATAGTTGTAACCGACTCGGGGATCACCAGCGTTTCAAGATTATTGCAGCCGACGAATGCCCTTGTCCCGATCCATGTTACGGTGTCGGGGATGGTGATAGCCTCAATACTCGCGGCATTGCTGAATAAGTTATTAAGTATTCCGGTTATGCCTTCTTCAAATGAAATTGTTTTTAACTCAGAGGCGCCGTTGAACGGGCCGACGCCGTCTCCTGCACGTGTCAGTGCTTTTGGGATAACAACAGAGCTGATCAGGGTGTTTTTGAACACGGTATTTCCGAGGGCTGTCAGTGATTTCGGCAAATTAATGTCGGTGAGCGCGGTGCAATCCATGAACGCTCTGTCATAGATTCTTCTCACACTGTCGGGGAGCTCTGCTTTTGTCAGCGACGGGCAGCTTAAAAAAGCCGCTGTGTTGATCATTTCAAGTGCATTGCCGAATTTGACTTCTCTGAGTCTGATGCAGCTGCGGAACGCTTCTTTTCCGATTATTGTCACGGTGTCGGGAAACGTGATGGTTTCAAGCCCGACAGCACCCGAAAACAGATTGTCGGCAACATGCATTGTGCCCTCCTCAAAGGTAACGCTTTTCAGGTTTTCACACAGGGAGAACGGGCCGCCCGGAACGCTGTAGGAATTGCCGTTGAAAGAATATGACGAACTGTCATATGTTGTCACGTAAGTCAGGGATTTCGGAATCTCAATAGAGCTGATTGCCGTACCTTTGAACGCTGCGCCGCCCAGCCATCTGAGCGAACGCGGCAGAATGACACTCCTGAGGTTGGTGCATCCTTTAAAAGCCTCGACTCGGATATTCGTAATGCTGTCGGGGAACTTAACATAGGTCAGAGAAATACAGTTCTCGAACGCGCTGTTGTAGATTATATCTATCGAGTTGCCGAAGGTGACCTTTCTCAGAAAGACGCAGCCCGAAAAAGAGTATTGGCCGATCCATGTCACGGAGTCGGGAATAACGATCTCCTTGAGTGCCGTGGCATTTTGGAACAAATAATTCGGGATACCCTCCATGCCGTCTTCGAAAACGGCGGTTTCCAGCTCGGTCGCTCCCGAAAATGCGCCGCCGCTGTCCCCTGCCTCAGTCAGCATTTTTGGGATGACAACGGAACTGATCATTGTGTTGCTGAAAACATAATTTCCGATAGTTGTCAGCGATTTCGGCAGATTGACGCTCTTGAGCCTGATACAGTTTTCAAACGCGTTGTCGCCGACAGCGGTCACGGTGTCGGGACAAGTGATCTCGTCGACAAAATAGATATCTTTGAACGCTCTGTCGCCGATTTCGGTGACGGT
>ONIJ01000076.1 GCA_900317875.1 uncultured Eubacteriales bacterium | reverse complement strand
GTTCAGCGGATAAGTGCTCTGCTCGGCTGACGTGCGGTAATGAAATCTGTTGGCTGTTTTGCTTTATTTGACAGGCTCGGATAAGAATTTATTAAAATATAATTATGCAAAATACTGCAATGCATTGCAATAAAATATGTGTAAAAGTCGAAAATATGCAACATTAAAATAAAAAACTTGCAAAACTCTATTGACATCACTTTCCTGCGGTGATACAATAGTCGCATAGGCAAGGACGTTTTTCACCTACGTGAAAGGCGTCCTTTTTACTTTATGCGGCCTTTGCCGCAGGGAGGACAGTTATGAAGGAACTCATCAAAAATTCTGAAACGATCAACCGTTTGCTGGCGCGGTACGGCGTCAAATTCGGGATCTATAAAAACGGAACGTTCAAGGAGCAGCTTTTCCCGTTTGACCCGATTCCGCGAGTCATCGAAAACAGCGAATTCGCATATCTCGAGAGGGGACTAAAGCAGCGCGTAAATGCGCTCAACTGCTTTTTGGCGGATATTTACGGAGAGAAAAGAATCCTCAGGGACGGAGTTATTCCCGAGGAATTCATCTACTCGGCGAAAGGCTTTCTGCCGCCGTGCGACGGAGTGACGCCGCCGAAGAACATCTTCAGCCATATCTCGGGAATTGATTTAGTGCAGTCAAAGGACGACAGCTGGTACATCCTCGAGGACAACCTGCGCGTGCCGTCGGGCGCCTCCTACCCGATGATCGCGCGTGAGCTGCAAAGGAGAAGCGCTCCCGAGGCGTTTGAGGGCACGGGCGTAATCGACAACCGCAACTACGCCGATATGCTCAGGGAGGTTATGGACTACGTGAACACGG
Organism: uncultured Eubacteriales bacterium; assembly: GCA_900317875.1. Taxonomy (GTDB): domain Bacteria; phylum Bacillota; class Clostridia; order Oscillospirales; family Acutalibacteraceae; genus Ruminococcoides. Next base: position 13,014 of record ONIJ01000076.1, on the reverse strand, counting down.
GCGGTATCAACGTCATTCTCTCGCCCGGAAGATACAACGCGGCTTTCTTTGAGCATTCATATCTCGCCGAGAAAACGGGCGCGGTGCTGACCACGGGCAGGGATATTGTCTGCGAGAACGACAGGCTGTACTACATTGACTACCTCGGAAAAAAGCAGCGCGTCGGCGCGGTTTACCGCCGCATTTCCGACGAGTATCTCGATCCGATGACCTTTTATGAGGACAGCGTGATCGGGATCCCGCATATTTTCGAGGCGTACAAAAAGGGAAATGTCGCCCTGCTCAACGCTCCGGGAAACGGTGTGGCGGACGACAAGGGCATCTATTACTTCGTGCCGCAGATGATAAAGTATTATCTCGGCGAGAACGCGATACTGATGAACGCGCCGACCTATCTGCCGTACTACGAGAGCGATATGAAGTATGTCCTCGACAACTTCGACAGCCTCGTAATCAAGGACGTCGCCGAGGCAGGCGGCTACGGCGTGGTGTTCGGAAGCTCGCTTTCAAAGGAGAAGAAGCAGGAGTTCATCGACCTGCTTAAGACCGAGCCGAGGCGATTTATCGCGCAGGAGGTAATCGACTTCTACGACCTCGACATTCTCGGGGACAAGGGCGAAACGGTACCGCGAAAGGCTGATTTGCGCGCGTTCGTGCTCTCCGACGGCGAAACGAAGGTATGGCCGAGCGGACTGACGCGGTTTTCGCGCAATCCCGATTCATTCATCGTCAACTCATCACAGGGCGGAGGTTTTAAGGACACATGGGTATTATCACGGTAGACAAGAGCGATCACCTGCTTTGGCTGGGCAGGTACACCGAAAGGGTGTACACAACGCTGAGGTATTATTTTCACAGCGCAGACAAAATGATTGACGCGAATCCCGATTATTTCGGCGAGTTCTGCAGCAAAATCGGAATAGCGGACGTGTACGGAACAAAGGAGAATTTTCTGAGAAAGTATCCTTACGACGAGAGCGACCCTAACTCGATCATCTCGAGCCTGAACAGGGCTTACGACAACGCGATCGTAATGCGCGACTACATCGGCACCGAAACGATGGCATACATTCAGCTTGCTATCGACGATATGCACAACGCGAAAAGAGGCGGCGCGGTAATCGCCGACCTAATGCTGACAATAGACCACATTCTTGCGTTCTGGGGATGCGTTAACGATATGATAGATAACGAGCAGGTGCGCAATATTATGAAGCTCGGAAAGGGCGTTGAGCGGCTTGATCTGTATCTGAGCCTCGGCCTGGCCGACAGCGACGTGATCAGGGAATACCGCCGTATGAAGCAGTTTTTGGCGAAGTCAAGGCTCAGATACGACGAGAGCGTGATAAACACCGCCGACAGTATGCTCGACGATTCACCGCTGAACAGGGCGAACCTGAAAAACCTGCTGCGAAGTCTCATTACCGAATGAGGTGGTACTATCAAACGGCTGCATTTTACATATACTCTGAAAACGAAATTCAGCGCGCCGATAACGCACCACGCATTTTCGGTGATGTTTCTGCCGAAGAATACAAGGCGGCAAAGTATCGGCGAGCTTGAAATCTATATTTCTAATAACGAAAAATACTGTCTTTCTCAGGACAGCTTCGGCAACCGAAAGCTATACGGACTGATAGAGGAAACGCATGACGATTTTGAGGTCGAAATAAGCGGCAAAGCCGAAACAGGACTCGACATCTGCGAGGAACACGCCGTAAACCCGAGCGCGTACTCGTTTCTCAAGGCGCAGACGCCGTTGACTGCGGCAGGCAGCTCACTCAGGGCATACCGCAAAAATCTCGTACTGGAGGACTGCCCGGGCGCGTATGAAAAGGCGCTCTGCGTTATGAACACCCTGCACTATACCTTTGCCTACGAACCCGAGGCGACGCGCGTGCACGAGACCGCCGAAAACGCGCTCGCGCTCGGACGCGGAGTGTGTCAGGACTACGCGCACATTATGCTTTCGCTTCTTAGAACGGAGGAAATAGCTGCGCGGTACGTCGTCGGAATAATGATAGGGGAGGGCAGCTCGCACGCATGGGTGGAGGCTCTCTGCAACGGCTATTGGTACGGCTTTGACCCTACAAACAATAAGCTCGTCAACGACGAGTATATCCGCGTATCCTGCGGCAGGGATTCGGGCGATTGCTCGGTGATACGCGGCAATTTTTACGGCTGCGTTTCGCAGCGGCAGACAGAAACTGCGATTGTTGAAGAAAAGGAAGAAAATTTATGATAGAAACAGTGGCGTCGGTCGGGCTTCCGATCGACGAAAAATTGATGATACAGAAGAACAGGATCATCCCTCAGCGCGGGCTCAGCGGAAACGAAAAACGGATAAGCATAGTTACGGGAACCCACGGCGACGAGCTCGAGGGACAGTATGTGTGCTACGAGCTGCAGAGGAGGATAAAAGAAAAACCCGAATGTCTTACGGGAATCGTGGACGTTTATCCCGCGCTGAACCCGCTCGGAATCGACTCGATCACGCGCGGGATCCCGGGCTTTGACCTCGATATGAACCGCATTTTTCCCGGCTCGGAGGACGGCTCAATGCCCGAGTATATCGCCTCGAAAATCATCGGCGACTTAAGCGGCAGCGCGGCGGTAATTGACATTCACGCGAGCAACATCTTTCTCGAGGAAATCCCTCAGGTGAGAATCAACGAGCTTTCGCGCGATGTTCTGGTGCCGCTCGCAAAGCTTCTGAACACCGACTACATCTGGGTGCATTCCTCGGCGACCGTGCTCGAGTCAACGCTCGCCTACTCGCTCAATATCATCGGCACGCCGACTCTCGTAGTCGAGATGGGCGTGGGAATGAGAATAACCAAAAAGTACGGCGACCAGCTCACCGATGGTATTTTCGCGCTGATGAAAGAGCTAGGAATCTGGAACGGCGAGGTCATCGAGCCGAAGGAGCCGATTATCTCCGAGGACGGAGAGGTGTCGTTCCTCAACGCGGGCAAATCGGGAGTATTTGTCCCGAGTGTTGAACACTGGAAGAACGTAAAGCGCGGCGACCTTATCGGCGACATTCTCAACCCGCTGACGGGCGAAATCAACGAGAGAATCTTTGCGCCGACCGACGGTATCGTCTTTACTCTGCGCGAATACCCGATTGTTTCAGAGGGCTCGCTTATCGCGAGAATCCTCGCGTGAGGTGCGATGTGAAAGAGAAAATTTTGTTTGAACTGAATTCTGTTTACAGAGATAATATGCGAATCAAGGGCTATTCCTTCGGCGAGGGCGAAAAGTCCGTATGCATTGTCGGCGCGACCCGCGGAAACGAGGTTCAGCAGCTCTATATCTGCTCGCGGCTGATTCAGATTTTCAAGCAGCTCGAGCGTCAGGGAAAGATAAAATACGGCAAAAGCGTAATGGTCGTGCCGACGGTCAACGGCCATTCAATGAACATCGGCAAGCGCTTCTGGTCGACCGATAACACCGACATCAACCGAATGTTCCCGGGTTATAACCTCGGCGAAACAACCCAGAGAATCGCCGCGGGAGTGTTCGAAAACGTCAGCGCCTACGAGTACGGAATCCAGTTTGCGAGCTTCTATATGCAAGGCTTCTACATTCCGCACGTAAGGGTAATGCATACGGGCTTCGAGGACATCGAGCTCGCAAAGGAATTCGGCCTGCCCTATGTCTACAGAAGAAACGCGCGTCCTTACGACACCACCACCCTGAACTACAACTGGCAGCTGTGGGAGACAAAGGCGTTTTCAATTTACACCGGCGCGACCGACAGCATTGACGTGATCAGCGCACGCGAGGCGATAAACGCCGTGCTCAGCTTCCTGAACAAGCGCGGAATAATCGAGTACAAATGTCACGAGGGCTTTATTTCTCAGTTCATCGAGGGTCATTCGCTCGTCAGCGTAAAATCCTCCTCGGCAGGAATCCTCATCCGCCGCGCGAGCGTCGACGGCAGGGTGAAAAAGGGCGACGTCCTCGCCGAAATTATGGATCCCTATTCGGGCGAAATCGCCGACAGGGTGATCGCTCCGCAGAACGGAATCGTGTTCTTCCACGTCAACCGACCGCTGATCTATTCGCAGACGCCCCTGTTCCGAATCATACCGACCGACGACCTGCTCTGACAGAAGGTGATATTATCGACAAAAAACCGATTATCGGCGTAATGCCGCTTTGGGACGAGTACAAAAACAGCATATGGATGCTGCCCGGATACATGGACGGAATCATCCGCGCGGGAGGCCTGCCGATTATTCTTCCGCTGTGCGGCAGCGAGGAGGTTTTTTCGCAGGCGCTTGGAATGTGTGACGGCTTCCTTCTGACAGGCGGTCAGGACGTTTCTCCCGCGCTCTACGGCGAGGAGAAAAGGTACAACTTTATCACAACATATCCGCTGCGTGACAAGCTCGAGACGATCGTGCTCGACAGGGCGATAGAGCTCGACCTTCCGCTGCTGGGAATCTGCAGAGGGCTGCAGTTTATGAACGCCGCGCTCGGCGGCACGCTCTATCAGGACATTCCCTCGGAGTTCGGCACCGCTATCTCTCACCGAAACGCCCCTCCGAAATCTCACGCGTCGCACGACATCCTTCTTGAACCCGGCACTCCGCTTTCATATCTGCTTCAGGAGAAAAGAATCGCCGTCAACAGCACCCATCATCAGGGCATAAAGCGTCTTTCACCCATACTCAAGTGTATGGCGCGCGCGTTCGACGGCTTGACAGAAGCCGCATATCTGCCGCTGAAAAAATTCATCTGGGGCGTCCAGTGGCATCCCGAATTGCCCGACCTTTACTGCAATGACCTCAACGAAAAGATTTTCGAAACCTTCGTCACCTATGCAAGGCTTGGCAGGAACAAGTATTGACAGACTGCAATTGAAGATTAAAACGAGCTTCGGACGTAAAACTCGGAGCTTTTTCTCAGTCATTTGCAAAGCTAACAGAATGATTCAGAAAGCAGATCAATGCTTAAAAGCCGAAAAACTACGCGTTAGAAAACGAAAAAAGTAAGCCTCTATCAAACGTTCTTTTTAAAATAATCATATTGACAAATTGAAATATATTGATATAATAATACTTAGCAAAACGGTATGCATTAACCTGGCATATAACGAAAGGCAAGTGATTGTATCGATGGAAAACAAAAAAGGCATAAGTATCTTTCAAAAGTATCTGACGGTTTGGGTAATTCTCTGCATGGCCGGCGGCATATTTCTCGGCAGATTTTTGCCGCAGGTTCCCGCGTTTCTCAATCAATTTGAATACGCGCGGGTGTCGGTCCCGATGGCGGTTTTGATCTGGCTGATGATTTATCCGATGATGATGAAGGTCGATTTTCAAAGCGTCAAGGGCGTAGGCAAAAACCCGAAGGGGCTGTTTGTCACATGGATCACTAATTGGCTGATAAAGCCGTTCAGCATGTACGCTATCGCGAGCTTGTTCTTCTTTGTGATATTCAAGGCTTTCATCACGCCTAATATGGCGACGGAGTATCTCGCGGGCGCGGTACTGCTGGGCGCGGCTCCCTGCACAGCGATGGTATTTGTCTGGAGCACGCTCACCAAAGGCAATCCTGCCTATACGGTTGTTCAGGTGGCGACGAACGACCTGATTATTCTGTTCGCGTTTGTGCCTATTGTCAAATTTCTCTTGGGTGTTTCAAGCGTTGACGTTCCGTGGGATACGCTGATTTTGTCTGTGGTGCTGTTTGTAGTAGTCCCGCTGGCGGCAGGAATGCTCACCCGGACGATTGTCACCAAACGAAAGGGCAAGGCATACTTTTAAAACTCATTCACCAAAAAATTTGACGGCGTAACGACGGTCGGATTGCTGCTCACGCTCGTGCTGATTTTCGCGTTTCAGGGAAACACTATTCTTGAAAACCCGCTGCACATCGTCCTGATTGCCGTTCCTCTTATTCTGCAGACATTTCTGGTGTTTGCGATTGCGTATTTGGCGTGCAGGCTGTTGAAGCTGCCGCACGATATTGCGGCTCCCGCAGGAATGATCGGTGCGTCGAATTTTTTCGAGCTCGCGGTGGCGGTGGCAATCGCGCTGTTCGGCACCACTTCTCCTGCGGCGCTGGCGACGACCGTTGGTGTGCTGACAGAGGTTCCCGTTATGCTCTTCCTGGTCGGCATTGCCAATAAGACAAAAAAATATTTTTAGCGTTTCCGATTGGAATTAAAATCGTAAATAAATCCCTGTTCAATCACATGAAAAATCCGGATTGCCATTGACAATCCGGATTTTTCCGTTATAATGAATTTTAAGATAGTAAAAAATCAGAAAAACAGCTTAATTTTCGACCACTATACGTCGTTCCGATGATAATCGGTGAAATCCGCCGCTATCTTCGTGACAATAACGCGGTCAGGGTTTCACGCTCGATGAGAGATACCGCGTACCGCGCAATGCAGATCAAGGAGCAGCTCACCGTGAAAAATAACTGTGAGCCAACCGTTGAGGAAATTGCGAAGATAATGGATGTCCCGAAGGAAACCGTCGTTCTCGCTCTCGAAGCCGTGGTGGAGCCCGTGTCGCTTTACGAGCCCGTTTTCACCGACGGCAACGACACCGTGTATGTTATGGATCAGATCGGCGACAAGAACGATGACAGCACGTGGCTTGAGGAGCTTGCGCTCAAAGAGGCGATTTCAAACCTATCCGACCGTGAAAAGCGAATCCTCACCCTCAGATTCTTCCGCGGAAAAACTCAGATGGAGGTTGCCGCAGAGGTCGGAATATCTCAGGCTCAGGTCAGTCGTATAGAAAAAAATGCCCTGAGCAGCATAAAAAAGAATATGTGAAATGCATTATTTTTTCGCACTTACAAATTGTTTTTCGAACCCTCCGTTTGGAATGCCAAAACGGAGGATTTTTATTTAATCATGCTTTGTCAGCTCCTCAAAAAATTTCTGTGATGCTTTAGAAAATACATTGTCTTTTTTCCAGATCACTCGCATTTCTTCGATGAGCGCGTTTGTCAGAGGCTTGAAGCACAGCTCGCTGTTTTGGGAGGGGTTGATTATACTTCCAAGGCACAGCGCGTAACCTAACCCGTCCTGAACCATCAGCGCTCCGTTGAAGATCAGGTTATAGGTGGCAACGATGTTCAGTTTATCGGCGGAGCGGTGAAGCAGGCGCTTTACGATTCCTGTTTTGTCCGCCTGACGGGAAACGATCAGCGGCTTGTCGTATAAGTCTTTCGGTTCTATCATACCATTTTCCGCGAGAGGACTGTCTTTTCTCATTAATACGCCCCAAACGTCGCTGTTGGGTATTTGAATTGACTCGTACTTCGTTTCGTCCACACTGCCGAACACCAGACCGAAATCCACCAGACCGCTGTCGAGCCGTTCGGCAACGTCTGTTCTGTCGCCGCTGATGATGTGAAAGCGGATGTCGGGATAGACGTCGCGCGCACGCTTTGCGGCTTTTGTAAGATGGCGCACGCCGACAGTTTCGCCTGCGCCGATGAAAACGTCGCCGGAAATATGCTCGTCCGAAACGGCGATTTCATTTTCGGTTTTTTCAACGAGCGCAATGATCTCCTCGGCGCGCTTTTTTAGGATCCTGCCCTCATCGGTCAGCTCGATTTTCTTGCCGCCTCTGATAAAAAGCTGCTTGCCGAGCTCCGCTTCCATATCCTTCAATTGCCTTGACAGCGTGGGCTGGCTCAGGTGCAGAGCGTTTGCCGCACCCGAGATGCTTTCCTCTCTTGCCACCGCTAAAAAATATCCTAATACTCTCAGCTCCATTATTCTCACCCCGTTATTATCATAGCACGGTTAACTATGCTTGTAAAGTATAACAGCGTATTCAATATAAGTATTTGTAATTTATCAGAGCGTGATATATAATAAGAATAAAGAGGAGTGATTCGGTGAATACACAAGATTTTTTAAGCTATATGAACAGCCGAAAAGAGGAAATTGCAGGCTCTGAGGTTCATCTCAAAATGACCGAGCTCTCCAATGAAGCGATGAAGATAACGGTAGAGCTTAACAACTCCTACCACACGCCCGAGGAAATCAAGGCGCTGATGGAAAAACTGACAGGCAGAGAATTTCCCGAGGGAGCATATATGTTTCCGCCGTTTTACACAGACTGCGGGAAGAATCTGAAAATCGGCAAAAACGTTTTTATCAATTCCTGCTGTCAGTTTCAGGATCAGGGCGGAATCACCATCGGCGACGGAACGCTTGTGGGACCGAAAACCGTGATTGCAACTCTAAATCACCATATGGATCCGAGCAAACGTGCAAATCTGTTCCCGAAGCCCGTTGTTATCGGCAAAAACGTTTGGATCGGCGCGAATGTTACTATCCTTCCCGGCGTGACGATCGGCGACGGCGCGATCATTGCCGCGGGTGCGGTAGTCAATAAAAACGTTGAAGCGAACACGGTTGTCGGCGGCGTGCCTGCAAAGCTGATAAAGCAAATCGAAACGGAGGAATAAAGTGTGAAGAAAATAACAGCCATTTTTCTGATTGCACTTTGCTGCATTCTGTTCAGCGCCTGCAACAGCGAAAGAAGCAAAACTGAAACCACGTCTCCAAACACGCAGCTAACAACATCGGAAACTGCCGCAGCTGCGACAACTCAGCAGATCACAAATACAATAGAAGAACCAACTACACAGCTTCAAGAATCAACAGCCCTGCAAATGACGATCGGCGACACGCCTGTTTCAGTAGCTTGGGAGGATAACGAATCGGTACAAGCCTTGAAAGAGTTGTGCCAAAATCAACCGCTTGCCATTCAGATGTCGATGTACGGCGGCTTTGAGCAGGTCGGGAGCATCGGCAAGGATTTACCGCAAAACGATGTGCAGACAACCGCTTCGTCGGGCGATATTGTCCTTTATTCCGGCAATCAGATGGTTGTTTTCTACGGCTCCAACACTTGGGCATATACGCGTCTGGGACATATTAATGATAAAACACAAACAGAATTGACGGAGCTGTTATCAAACGGCAACGTAACAATTACGCTTAATATCTGACAGGAGAACCATATGAAAAGAATCATAGTTGTATTATTGCTTTTGCCGGCGTTTGTTCTCTCAGCTTGCACCAACGCGCAAAACAGCGATGCGAAAGCAACAGCCTCACAAAGCGGAACAGCAAAAACAGCCACTGAGGATGAAGCAAATCACGACCCGTATGCCGTTGAGAACCGCTACGACATACCAGACAGCTATTTTGAAAAGAAAAGCGGTGTGGATTACGGAACCGTACAAGAGGACGTGACTTATTATTCGACAACGGCAGGGGATAACAAGCAGTGCAATATTCTTCTGCCTGCGGGATATGACGAGAGCCAAACCTATCCAGTGCTGTATATTTTTCACGGCTTCGGCGGCAGCCACAGCGATCAGATTGATACGGATTCCTATGTTACTCTGCTCTACGGTAATATGTTGAACGACGGATTGACCGTGCCGATGATTCTTGTCAACGTTGATATGTATACCGACAAGCAGTCCGATAAGGAGAGCAAGACCGAGGAACAGCTGCGTTATATATACGACAAGGCGATCGATGACATCGCGGCGGACTTGATGCCGTTTGTTGAGAAAAACTACCCCGTCAAAACAGGCAGAGAAAACACAGCTGTCGCGGGAATGTCCGAGGGCGGCGCGAAATCGCTCTGCACAGGCTTCAAATGGCTCGATAAATTCGGCTATATCGCAGGGTTTGCGCCTGATACGGGAGTTATCCCAACCGAATACTATAAAGGCACTTTCTGGAATACGCCTGTGTTTGAGAAATTTCCTCAGCCGACAGAAAATAACACGCCGTTTTATTTGTATATGGCGGTCGGCAGCGAAGACCCGTGGAACATCGACTGCACGCAGTATTATCATCAGGTGCTTGATGAGATGGGCGTTAAAAATCAGACAGATCTGGCAGACGGCTACGAACATAATTATAAATTCTGGAGACAGTGCTTCTATAACTATTTGACTAAAATCTTTAAATAACAGGAGGAACAGGTAATGATGAAAACAGCAGATTTAGTATTAACGCAGGAATGGGACAAGACCTTCCCTAAGAGCGATAGGGCAGACCACAGCAAGGTGACATTCATCAACCGCTACGGCATTACACTCGCGGCGGATATGTATGTGCCGAAAAACGCGAATGGAAAACTGCCCGCGATCGCGGTTTCCGGACCGTTCGGCGCGGTCAAGGAACAGTGCTCGGGACTGTACGCGCAGACAATGGCGGAGCGCGGTTTTCTGACGATTGCCTTTGACCCGTCTTTCACGGGCGAGAGCGGCGGTCAGCCGAGATATATGGCGTCTCCAGACATCAACACCGAGGATTTTATGGCGGCGGTGGATTTTCTTTCGCTTCACGATAAGGTCGATCCCGACAGAATCGGTATTATCGGCATCTGCGGCTGGGGCGGAATGGCGATCAACACAGCAGCGCTTGACACGAGGATCAAAGCGACGGTCGCCTCTACCATGTACGATATGAGCCGCGTCAACGCGAAGGGCTATTTTGATAGCGAGGACAGCGAGGAAGCGCGTTACAGGCTGAAAGCCGCCATCAACGCTCAGCGTTTGGAGGACTGTAAAAACGGCAGTTACAAACGCGCGGGCGGCGTGATCGACCCTTTGCCCGACGACGCGCCGTTTTTCGTAAAAGATTACCACGATTACTACAAGACCGACCGCGGCTATCATCCGCGCTCGCTCAATTCCAACGACGGCTGGAACATAGTCGGTTGTCAGTCGTTTATCAATCAGCCGATTTTGCAGTACGCAAACGAAATCAGAAGTGCGGTTCTGCTCATTCACGGCGAAAAGGCGCACTCCTGCTATTTCAGCAGGGACGCATATGAAAATATGACGAAGGACAGCAAATACGCCGATAACAAGGAGCTGCTCATCATTCCCGACGCGGTGCATACCGACCTATACGACGGCGGCGAAAAGAACGCGATACCGTTTGATAAGTTGGAAGCATTTTTCAGAGAATATTTGTAAGAAATAGTCCGATTTTATATTTTATATCTTGACAAGCTAAAAGCCATTAGCTATAATTAAGCTAACGACTTTTAGCTTTACTTTTTGGAGGGAAATATGTCTACAAAGGACAGAATATTGAATGAAGCGCTGACGCTGTTTGCCGAGAACGGTTACGACGGAACAGGCGTGGAACAGATTGCCGAAAAAGTCGGCATCAAAGCCCCGTCGATTTACAAGCATTTCAAGGGCAAAGAGGATATTTTGAATGCGATCATCGACAATGCCGAAGCGCGCTATGAGGAATCCTTCGGCTCCTCGGATAACATCGGCAAGCTTCCCGGGAGCAAGGAGGAGTTCATTCGTGCAACGATGAAAAAAATCACCTTCACAATGCTCGACCCGATGATCAAAAAAATCCGCAAATTCCTTGTGCAGGAGCAGTTCCGCAGCGAACGGCTCGCCGAAATAACTACAAAACATCAGCTCGACGGACTTTTGGGAATGTATACGAAAATCATCGAAGGTTTGATGAAAGAGGGCTTGCTCAAAAAGGACGATCCCGCCCTTCTCGCTGCGGAATTGACCGCTCCTGTCGTTCTGCGGATCGCCAAGGCGGACAGACAGCCGCAGTACGAAAAAGAGATTACGGACAGCATCGAAAAGCATATCCGCCATTTTTGCGATGTGTATATGAAGGAATAACGAATGGAATTTAACGAAAAATTACAGAAATTAAGAAAAGATCAAAACCTGACGCAGGAGGAATTAGCCGAGAAGCTTTTTGTTTCCCGCACGGCAATCTCAAAATGGGAGTCGGGCAGAGGATATCCGAGCATTGATTCGCTGAAAGTTATCGCGAAATACTTTCACGTCACTATCGACGAGCTGATAGGCGGCGAGGAAATCGTCACGATCGCCGAGCAGGACATCAAGGAGAATAATAAAAAACACACGGCGCTGATCTGCGGCGTACTGGACTGCTTTGTTGCGCTGCTGCTTTTTCTGCCGCTGTTCGGCAACGGTGAATTAAGCGGCGCGTCCGCGGCAGTGTTCTCGCTGACGGGAATAAGCGAGTGGCTTAAAATCGTGTTTATCGCAGTGATCGGTCTGACGGTGCTCAACGGCTTTTGCGGCGTGGTGCTCAGCAATTTTGACAAGCCTGTTTGGAACAAGCATCGCTTGATTACGGGCTTGATTTTGTCGATTATCTCGGCGGTACTGTTTATCGTGACAAGACAGCCGTATGCCGGTGTGTTTTGCCTTTTTGTGCTGATTATCAAGGGGATTTTGCTCCTGAAAAGCAAATGACACGGAGCGTATCATCACTGTGAATGCGCGTTTCTTGCGGTATCATCCGACTTTTTCTAAAATGAGTACAGTTCATTTTGAAAGGATGATATTTATGAAACACAGAAGATTACTCACATCAGGCGTCGGATTATTGCTGACAGTCATATTGATCGCGCTCATCCGTTTTGTTGACGTGGCGCCGATAGGAGCGCAGGGAACAAGCATCGGACTGTCACACCTCAATCAATTCGTCTTTGACTTTTTCGGGGTGAATATGCTCTGGTACAACATCACGGACTGGCTCGGGATCGCGGCAGTTTTAACGGCGTTTTTGTTCGCAATAATAGGATTGGTGCAATTGATAAAAAGAAGAAGCCTGTTGAAGGTTGACCGAGAAATACTCGCCTTGGGTGTGCTTTATCTCGTTGTTATCGGACTGTATATTATTTTTGAAACCGTAATTATTAATTACAGACCAATCATTATGCCCGACAACACGCGTCCCGAAGCATCATTCCCGTCATCGCATACAATGCTTGTCTGCGTGATTATGGGAAGCGCTGCGATGCTGATAAACAGATACATCAAGAATAAAACGCTGTGCAGAGCACTTCGGGCGATGTGTTTTGTAATAATCATCGTAACGGTTGTCGGCAGATCGATTGCGGGCGTTCATTGGTTTACGGATATATTCGGCGGAGTATTGATAAGCGTCACCTTGCTGTCGCTTTATAAGGAGGTCATCAG